>CALWWS010000086.1 GCA_944385305.1 uncultured Oscillospiraceae bacterium
TGGGAGACGGGGACAAAGGGCACGCCCAGCGTCTGGGCCAGCACTCTGCCCTGGCTCTCCCCCGCCAGAAAGCAGGGCATGTAGGAGCCCTCCACCGCCCGGGGGCGGGTACTGGCCCCCACCACGGCGATCTCCTCCAGCCATCCCTCACGGCGCAGCTGCTCAAACCGGCCGGGCAGGCCCTTCACATGCTGGAAGAGGGCGTCGGACTGGCGCAGGCCCAGCCTGCCCGCCTCCACCCGGAGCAGCTCCCCCGCCTGGAGGCCCCCCACACCGTCAAAGACCGCGGCGGAGGTGGTGTAGTTGCTGGTATCGATACCCAGGGCGCGCATCTCACTCCTCCGGGACGCCGGCGGGGGCGGCCGCCCGGTCGGGGATGTTCTCCTGCCGGACAAAGGTGCCCAGAATGCCGTTGACGAAGGAGGCCACCTCGGGCTCCTCGTAATGCTTGGTCAGCTCCACCGCCTCGTTGATGGCAGCGGCGTTGGGGATGTCCTGCATATAGAGGATCTCATACATGGCCACCCGCATAATGGCCACCGCTACCCGGTTGAGCCGGGAAAAGCTCCAGCCGATGGCGTAGCGGGAAATATACTCGTCCAGCTCGGGGCCGTGGCTGTACACCCCCTTGACCAGGGTGGTGATATACTCCCGCTGCTGCTGGTTGGGGAACTCGGCGTACAGGGGCTCCTCCTCCCCGATGAGGGCAAAGCTCTGGCGGGTGAGGGCCTGATCCAAGAGTTCCTGGGCGCTCTGGCCGGTAAAACCCAGTTCAAAGCAGAAGTGGACGGCAATTTCCCGAGCGGCTGTTCTGGTCATGCAACTTCCTCCATGGCGGCGGCATTTTTCCGCCTGAAATGATAGATATACATAGATGGTTACATTATACAACAAGTATGCATAAAAAGAAAAGAGGTAATTCCGCACAAACAAAAAAGCACGGGGCGAATTTTCTTCGCCCCGTGCGCGGTTGTGCTCCGTACTTACTGCTGGGTCTTTTTGGCGTCCCGCTCAAAGGTGACCCCGGCCACGTGGATGTTCACGCTCTCCACGTTCAGGCCGCTGGTGTTCTCAATGGCGTTGTAGACCGCGTTTTGCACCTGCTTGGCCACGTCCAGGATGGTGTAACCGTATTTAATCAGCACGGACACGTCCACCCGGATGCTCTCCTCCTGCACGCTGATGTGGACTCCCTTGGCCAGGTTCTTCTTCCCCAGCAGCTCGGCCAGATCGGTGCTGAGATTGGCGGACAGGCTGCCCACGCCCTCCACCTCCAGGGTAGCGGCGGCGGCAATAACAGCCAGCACATCCTCGCAGATATGGATATTCCCCAGCTCGTCAGGGCGGGAGATGTATTCCTTACTGTCGGACATAGCGCTCACGCTCCTTTTCCCTTCAATCTTTTCCTATTGTACCATACCTGCGGGAAATTACAACTCATTTTTCACATTGACGGGAGCTTTGAGCAGGTGGACAAAGGTCTGTCCCCGCGCCTGCACCACCTCGGTCTCCACACCGTAGGCCCTGCGCAGGCTCTCCGGGGTGAGGATGTCCTCCGGTGTGCCCATGGCCTGCACCCTCCCCTCCCCCAGCAGCACCAGGCTCCGGCAGCAGGCGGCGGCCAGGTTCAGATCGTGGATGGCCAGCACCACCGCCAGCCTCTCCCGCCGGGCCAGCTTCTCCACCAGCTCCAGGATGCGCAGCTGGTTGCGCAGATCCAGGCTGGCGGTGGGCTCGTCCAGCAGCAGCACCTGGGGGGTCTGGGCCAGGGCCCGGGCCAGCAGCACCCGCTGCCGCTCTCCGCCGCTCAGCGCCCCCATCTGACGGAAGGCAAATTCCTTCAGTCCAAGCCGTTCCAGGACTGTAAAGGCAATTTCCCTGTCATTTTTGGACAGTCGTCCCCCGGCGGCAAAGGGGGTGCGGCCGGAGAGCACGAAGTCGGCCACACTCACCGGCAGGGCGCCATGTACCCCCTGGGGCACGTAGGCCACCAGCCTGGCCCGCTGCCGCAGGCCCATCTCCCACAGGTCCCGCCCATCCAGCAGCACCCTGCCCTCGCAGGGGGTCAGCACCCGCTGCACGCAGCGCAGCAAAGTGGTCTTTCCCGTGCCGTTGGGGCCCAGCAGACCCAGCAGCTCTCCCCGCCGGGCGGCAAAGCTCACCCCGTCCAGTACCGGCTCCCCGCCGCCGTAGCGGAAGCGGAGATCCTCCACCTGCAAGCTCATCGCAAAAACCTCTTTCTCCCGGTCAGGATCAGATTGAGGAAGAGGGGCACCCCCAAAAAGGAGACCACAATGCCCACCGGGATGGTCACCGGGGCCAGAATGACCTTGCCCACCGTGTCCGCCGCCATCAGCAGCAGGGCCCCCACCGCCCCGGAGAAGGGCAGCAGAAAGCGGTGATCCCCGCCCACCACAAACCGGGCGATGTGGGGGGCGATAAGGCCCACAAAGCCGATAACCCCTGTAAAGCTGATGATGGCGGCGGTCATCAGGATGGACAGCAGCCCCGCCGTCACCCGCACGGCGGCGGGGTTGACCCCCAGGCCCCGCACAACTCCGTCCTCCCCGGCGGCCATGGCGTTGAAGGCCAGGGCGAAGCGGCGCAGGGCCAGGGAACAGGGCGCCACAAACAGGGCCATAATCCCCACCTCCCGCCAGGAGATGCCGTTGAGGGAGCCGAAGGTCCACTGCACCACATCGGAGAGCTGGTGCTCGTCGGCAAAGAATTGGAGGGCGGAGGAGCCGGCGCTGAAGAGATAGCTCATGGCCGTGCCGGCCAGCACCACGCTCTCGGAGGACATGCCGGCGGCGGCGCACACCAGGTAGACCAGCACGGCGCACCCCACCGCGCACCCGAAGGCACACAGCACAATGGTGAGCTCCCCGCCCAGGGAGGTCACCCCCAGCAGCACAATGGCGATGCTGGCCCCGAAGGCGGCCGCGGAGGAGACCCCCACAGTAAAGGGGCTGACCAGGGGGTTGCCGGTGACGGCCTGCATGCCGGTTCCCGCCGCCGCCAGCCCCACGCCGGCGGCCACGGCGGCCGCCAGCCTGGGAAGGCGGAGCAGGAGGATGATCTTGTACTCCGCCGCCTCCTCCGACCCCTCTAGGGTGCCGGAGAGCAGGGCGGACACCGCCCGCAGCACGGTGCCCGGTCCGGTGCTGGCGGTGCCCAGGGTGATAAACCACAGGCCCAGGGCCACGATGGCGGCAATGAGCAGGGCCAGAGCCAGACATCTGCGCCCCTCCCGCTTTTGATACTGCCGGAAAAGCTCGGTGTGCTCCATTCTCCCGCTAATCCTCCAGAGTAAAGGCGGGCCAGGTGTGGCCCTCAATGTAGTCGTTGTGCTGGAAGAGGGTCAGCCAGTCGTGAAAGATCTGCTCGGGGTGCAGATCGGGCAGCTGCTCCGGGTAGAGGAACTTGGCCACATACATGCACCCCACCAGCTTGGAGGCCCCGCCGTGGACATAGTGGGAGAGCAGCAGGATGTTGTCCTCCTTCACCGCGTCAATCTCATCCCAGCCGGGGCGGGCAATCAGCTCTTCCCGGATAGCCTGGTGTTCCTCCGGGGTGGGTGGATAGTAGGAGGAGGTCACATCGGGGGCGGACACCTTGACGATGTACTGTGGATTGGCCTCCACCACCGCCTCTGGATCCACCTGGTTGGCGGCGGCGTCCTGGAACACGTTGTCCCCGTGGGCATATTCGATCATGTAATAGAAGTAGTCACCCGGCACGGTGGTGCGGCCCAGGGTGCGGTACTCAAAGTAGACCGTCTTTTTCTCCACTCCCTCCAGCTGGGCGTCAATGTAGTCCAGCTTCTGGGCGAAGTAGTCGTAGAGAACCCGGGCCTCCTCCTGGTGGCCCAGCACCTCCCCCAGCATGAGGGTGGTATCCAGAAATTCATCGGTATAGTAGGCGTTGCTCACAAACACGGCAATGCCGAAGGGCTCCAGGGCCCGCTGGGCCTCCTCCCAGCCCCCGTTCTCCGCCAGGATGAGCACGTCGGGGGCCAGGGCGATGATCTTCTCATAGTCCAGCTCCGGGTCCTTGCCCACCTGCATCTCCTCGGTAAATCGGCCCTGCCAGGACTGTTCATCCTGCCAGATATACCAGTCCACTCCCACCACCTGATCCATGGCCCCGATGGCGTTGACCAGCTCCATGTTGTAGGCGTTGCTCACCACCGCGGTGAGCTCCTCCCCGGCGGGCAGCTCCACTTCCCGTCCGATGGAGTCGGTGACCGTCCGGGTCTCCTCCGCCGGGGCGGCGGACATGCTGGGGGAGGCTGTTTCCTCCCCCGCCTGCTGCGGGGTGCAGCCTGCCAGCATACCAATGGCCAGGGCTGCCGTCAACAAAAATTTTATGCTCTTTTTCATCTGCCTCTTCCTCTCCTGATTGATTTGTAATCTGCCGCCGCCCGGCGGCAATACCCCAGGTGGAATGGCGCAGACCCCGCCCGTGAGCTTCCGTATTTTCACAGAAAAAAAGCGTCCTCCTGGGAGGACGCTCTCACGCGCTTGGAAAGACAGGCTCTCCCCCGTCCTCCGCAGGGGCCTCGCCACAGCTTCCAGGCAGGTATTCCGGCTCATGGATCGCCATCTGCCGCGCCTTCCCAGGACATGGCCCCAGTGGCGTGTTGCGGCAGACTCCCCATTCACGGCAACGGGAATTGCATGGGATTTTCACCCATTTCCCTTTTCAACAGCCCGCGGGCTGTACCTGAAAACCGCTATGGATTCACTTGTGCATTTTATTATAGATGGGCTGCGGGGAAAAAGCAATTGCTTTTTGGCGGCTACTGCTGGGCCTCGATAATTTTAATCTGGCTGGCGGCATAGCCCGTCTCCCCGGTGACAATCTCGGTGATTTTGGCCACGTCCGCGTCGGTGAGTCCTCCCTCAGTCTGGGAGACCACCACGCTGACGCTGTCATCCCCGATAAAGGCCACGCAGTCTGCGTACCCCTTGGCGGTGATGAGGTTTTCAATCTGGGCCTCGGAGACCGTGTACTGGGCCAGAGTCTGAATGGCCCGGCTGCTCTCCTCCCGCATGGCCTGATCCGCGCTCTCGTCGTTGGCCGCCTCCTGGAGGATGGACAGGGCGCTGTCCCTGGCCTGCTGGCGGTTGAGCTTGGCCGCGTCAAAGTAGCCGCTGGAGCTCTGCTGCCCCTCCTCCCCCGCCGTATCTCCGCTCTCCTGCGCCGTCTCCGCCGCAGGGGTGCCGGTGGGCTGGGCGGTCTGGGACTGCCCCGTGAGCAGCGGGTCGGAGGTCTGGGCCCCCACCAGGGCTGCCTCCCCCAGGGTCTTTCCCACATCCGTGCTCTCCTCCTGCTGGTAGGACCAGTTTAAGTACACCGCCACACACACAAACAGGACGATGGCGGCCACCACCGCGTTTCGCTTCCAGATCTTCATCTTGGCCTCCTCACTTTCCTTTACAAACTGAAATTTTATCCGCGCCCAGACCGGTGAGGGCGGATACCGCCTCCACCAGGCGCAGGCGCACCCCGGGGTCCTCACCGCCCGAGCATACCACAAGCGCCCCCTGATATTGGGGCGAAAGCTGCTGAAGGGACACTGTCTGCTCCCCGTCCTCCCCGTCAATTACCACGGTGGACAAGGAGGACTCCAGATCCCCCTCCCGCTCCCGGCTCTCCCCGTCCTGGGCCAGAACCTGGCGAGCCGTACTCTTTACGGTGAGCACCACCGTCACCTCCCCCGCCCCCTCAATCCGGGAGAGGACCTGGGAGAGCTTGCTCTCCATCTCCTCCACCTGAAAGGGGTCGGCGGCGGCGCTGAGCGCCCCGCTCTCCTCCGGCGGCTCCTCTGCCGCCTCCCGCCGGGTGCCCAGGTCGGGCAGCAGCAGCAGGACAACCCCCACCGCCGCTACCAGGCATACAAATTTATACTTTTTCAGCTCTGCAATCAGCCGCCGGCCCCAGGCCGTCCCCCGCTGCATCCAGTTCATGTCGTCCCTCCGCTTTCGTAGATCTGCCGCTGGGCCGGAATGGCAAAATCCGTCTCAATGGCCCGGGTCAGGGCCTCCCGCTGCTCTGCGGTGAGACTGCCCCGGATGGTCACCGTCTGGGGGATGGGATAGTCCTCCCCCTGAGCGGTCACCTCCACCTGGCAGTCGATCCCCAGCTCCTGCGCCTTGTCCTGAATATATGCGCCCGCCTGCTCTTCTATGATAGCCTGCATCACCTGACTGTTCTCCTCCTCCAGGGTCTGGCGCTGATCCTCCAGATCCAGCCGGTAGCGGGTGAGGGCCCCGGTAAGGGCGTCCCCGTCCAGCTTCAGCACCGGCTGCACCATGGCCAGCAGCAGCACCAGCCCCCCGGTGAGCCGGCAGATCTTCCGCCCCGCCCCGGCAGGAACCAGCCCCTCCGCCAGGGCCACCAGCATGGCCGTGCAGGTCACCCCCACCAGCCAGCCGCCAATCAGATCCACCATGGCCCTACCCCACCACCGCCGTCACGGCGGATACCATGCTGATGAGCAGCAGCAGGGCGCAGGCCCCGGTCATGCCCAGCACCAGCCCGAAGGCGCCCCCCACATTGTCAATGAGGCCGGCCACCCGTCCGTTGGACACGGTGGCGCTCAGGGCGGAGGCCGCCTTGTAGGTGAGATAGTGAATCCCCAGCTGAAGGAAGGGAGCCACGCAGATACACAGGATCACCAGCATGCCGAACACCCCCACCGCGTTTTTCAGAATGCCCGCCCCGGCCAGCACGGTCTCCGCCGCGTCAGACAAAATGCCGCCCACCACGGGCACCACGCTGGACATGGCGAACTTGGCCGCCTTCACCGTGGCCGCGTCGGTGGCCCCGGCGATGACCCCGCTCAGGGTGAGGTAGCCCACAAAGACCAGCAGCACCGAGGTGAGTGTCCAGGTCACCACCCACTTCAGCCCCCCGGCGATGCGCTTGAGCCCATCGTTGCCCACCGCCGCGTAGGCCACGCAGCAGGCGATGTAGAGGTAAACCATGGGGATGAGCAGGCGGTTAATCAGGGTCAGGAGCACATCAGAGAAGAGCATGGTGGCAAGCTGCCTGGCCACCGCCCCGGCGGGGGAGCCGCTGGCCGCCGCCGCCGCGGCCACAGTGGGCAGCAGAGCCTTGGAGAACATCTCCATACTGTCCAGGGCCTGGCGGCCCAGGCCGATGAGGGAGTTTGCATCCGCCACCGCCACCGCCGTGATGGCCAGAGCGCCCACAATGGTGGTCACATCCACCTCCTGGTTCAGCCCCGCCGGGGCGGCGATCCCCTGGGCCACGCCGCACAGCAGTACGGTGACCAGCAGCAGCACCCCGCTGCGCAGGGCCTTGCGCACCACCCCTCTGATCTGTTCGCTGCCTGTGTCCAGAATGTAGTCGATCCCCTCGTCCAGGCTCACCCCCTGCTCCAGGTCCATGTCTGGCATATACTCCCCCGCCGCGTCCTCCAGCCCGTCCAGATCCAGAGCCTGGGACTGGGCGGAGAGCACGTCCTCCTGTCCGGCGGCCTGGCACGCGCCGCACAGCGCCGCCAGCAGCAGCACCGCCGCGGCGGCTGTTTTCCACATCCGTTTCATCTGCAAGCTCTCCCACGTCTACAAAAGGCCAATCAGCGTGTCCAGCACCGCCCGCAGCAGGGGCACCGCCACAAACAGGGCCATGGCGGCCCCCGCCACCTCCACAAAGGCGGCGATGCCCCCCTCCCTGGCGTCCTTGCACACCTCGGCGGCCACTCTGGTGATCAGGGCAATGCCCACCGTCTTGATAACCGGCGCCAGCACCGCCGGGGACAGGCCGGCGGTATCGGCCAGATCGTCCATCAGCCCCCGCACGCCCTCCACCGCCCCCATGGCGGCGGTGAGAATCACCACCCCAACCGTAAGGGCCAGGATAATCCCCACCTCCTGGGCGCTTTTCTTTACCACCACCGCGCAGATGGCTCCCGCCACCGCCACCGCGGCCACTTTCAGCACGTCCTCCATAGCTACAGCCCAAACAGGTCCTTTACCATGGTAAACAGGCTGCTGATCTCCTGCACCACCATCATCAGCACCACCACCAGCCCGGCCAGGGTGGTCATGGTGGCCTGCTCGTCCCGCCCGGAGCGGGAGAGCACCTGGTTGAGCACCGAGACCAGAATGCCGATGGCCGCGATTTTAAAAATCAAATCCACATCCATTGCTTATCCCTCCAGCCGCCTCACAGCAGCAAGATCACCAGGAAGGCGCCTGCGGCCACCCCCAACACCCGGTATATCCGTCCCAGCCTTTTCTCCTCCTCTTCCGCCCGCTCCAAATCCCCCTCCAGCCTGCTCCGGGCCAGAGCCAGCGCCTGGCGCTGTCCCTCCCCGTCGTAGCGGCCCAGCACCTGTCCCAGCTGCTCCAGGGCGTCCAGGGTCTGTCCCTCCAGTCCCATGGGCTGCTCCTCCAGGGCCTCCCGCCAGATCTGGGCCAGGGGCTTCTCCCCCAGCTCCTCCAGTCCCGCCAGACAGCGGGTAAAAAAATCTCCCACCGGCGGGGGCATGTCGGCCGCCAGAAGGCAGAACAGCCTGGGGATAGGGGTGAGGGAGAAGGCCAGCTCCCGCTCCATCTGCTCCAGCGCGCCGGTGAGGGCCCGCAGAGCCCGGGTGCGGGCGGCCAGGCGGGCGGCGGCGGAGAAGCCCACCGCCCCGGTGCCCGCCGCCAGCAGCAGCGCCCCCAGCAGTCTCAGCATCTTCGCTCTCCCAGGCGCTCCAGCAGGTAGCGCCTGCCTCCGGCCTCCCGGCGGATGAGGATGAGCCGGCGAAACACACCAAGCTCCAGCAGCCGGCGGTAGAGGGGGCGGCGGCACAGATCCTCCAGATCCGCCCCGTGGGCAGTGGCCAGCAGCGTCACCCCGCAGTTGGCCGCCATCTCCAGGGCTGCCACGTCCTCGGGGGCGGTGATCTCATCGGCGGCCAGCACCTGGGGATTCATCCCCCGCAGGAGCATGAGCAGCCCCTCCCCCTTGGGACAGCCGTCCATCACGTCAGTCTGCCGCCCCACATCGAACTGGGGCACCCCCTCCCACACCGCGGCCAGCTCTCCCCGCTCGTCCGCCACCCCCACCCGGCAGGGGGGCAGCCCGTCCCCGTCGGAGACCGCCCGGATCAGATCCCGCAGCAGGGTGGTCTTGCCCCAGCCGGGAGGCGAGAGGATCAGGGTGCTCTCCAGCCCCCCGTCCCCCGCCAGCCTGTCCAAAACCGGCCGGGCCGTCCCCGGGGCCTGGCGGGCGACGCGCAGAGCCAGGGAGGAGAGCTGCCGCAGATTCCAAATCCTCCCCTCCCGCACCACGCCGCTGCCGCACAGGCCGATCCGGTGACCGCCCCGCACGGTGAAGAAGCCGCTGCGCACCCGCTCCAGGGCCGTGTGGGCCGAGGCCTGGGTGGCGATCTCCAGCACGTGGGCCAGATCTCCCGGCTCCACCGGTCGGCCCCTGGGCTCCGCCGGCCGCTCCCCCTCGGGAAAGACCAGGGTCATGGGCCGCCCGGCCCGCAGACGGATCTCCTCCGCCCGTCCCTGCTCCACCCGCGGTAAATCCTCCAGGGGCCGGCGCAGTCCCGCGGGCAGCAGCCGGATCGCCTGTCGGAAGGGCAGCGCGCTGTCCAGATAGGTCATGCCTCTCACTTCCTTCTTTTGTGATGAGACATCCTATGAACGGTTGTCCCATTCTATGCAAAGAAAAATCCCCCGGCCTCTCGGCCGGGGGATTCCCGCTCTGCTATCCTGTGGATTTGCTCTTCTTATTCTTCTCTTCCGGGAAAAGCACCTGGGTGAGATCCTCCCTGGCGCGGAGGGTCTGAACCAGCTCCTCCGTCTCCTCCCCGCTCACGCCGGCGGGCAGGGCGTACTCCTCAATATAGCACCACGCCTGCTCCAGGCGCTTTTTCTGCCCGGCGGCCCACTTGACCTGCGCCGGGCTGTCCGCGCAGTAGATCAGCGCCGCCCGCCCGGCCTTTTTCCGCACCTCGTCCACCCACAGCGCGGCGGGTCTGTTCCGGGTGCGCACCAGGCCCACCGCCAGCAGTACAATGGCGATGGCCGCCGTGGCAAAGCCGAACACCTGGGAGACCCGGATGGGGGTGTCGAAGAAGTACAGGCTATC
>CALWWS010000087.1 GCA_944385305.1 uncultured Oscillospiraceae bacterium
CACCTCAAGCGCATCTTCGATCTCACCGGGCTGGATCTGGACGCGCCGGGACAGACCCTGAACCTGATGCTCGCCTTCCGGCTGCTGGAGCTGTGCGGCGAGTGAGGGTGGGAAAACAGAAAAAGTCCGCCTTTTCAGGCGGACTTTTTTGCCCTCCTTGGGGCGGCGGTGTGCTATAATAGCGGGGAACAGGAGGAGAAGAGCATGCACAACGAGCTGACCCGGGGAGATATTGAGAAGATGCGCCAGGAGCTGGACTACCGGCGCATTGAGCTGCGCCCCCAGCTGCTGGAGGCGGTAAAGCAGGCCAGGGCCTTCGGCGATCTCAGCGAGAACTTTGAGTACAAGGCGGCCAAGCAGGAGAAAAACCGCAACGAGGGCCGCATCCGCTACCTGGAGAACATGATCCGCACCGCCGTGGTGGTGGAGGAGGACTCCGGGGCGGACACCGTGGGGCTGTATGACCTGGTGAGCGTGCTGGCAGAGGGGGAGGAGGAGGAAGAGCGCTGGCGCATTGTCACCACCATGCGCCAGGACGCCCTCCACGGCCTTATCAGCCGGGAGTCCCCGGTAGGCCGGGCCCTGATGGGCAAAAAGGTGGGGGACCGGGTGTATATCGAGGCGGGCGGGGGCGGCTATTACATGACCATCACCGCCCTGGAGAAGGGGACGGACGACGGGAGCATCCCCATCAGCAGCTTTTAGGGCCCCGGCGGCATATGGAAAGAAAGAGCGGGCGCGCCTTCTGGCGCGCCCGCTCTGCCGTATGGGTTATTTTCCGGCGGCCTGCCGCAGATCCTCCTCGCTGCTGGCGTGGCCCTTACGCCACAGGCCGGAGGCGTAGAAGACCACCGACATGATGGCCGCGATGCCCCAGCCCACCGGCCAGGACATCCAGATGCCGGTGGAGCCGAAGGGGCCGCTGAACAAAAAGGCCAGCACCACCCGCAGGATCAGATCGGAGAAGGTGGTGATCATAAAGGCGGACATCCTCCCCGCCCCCCGCAGCACGCTGTCGGCGATGAGCTTTACCGCCACCACCGGGTAGAAGGGGGCCACGATGCGCAAAAACCAGCCGCCTGCGGAGATTACCGCCGGGCTGCTGCCGCTCTCCACAAACAGGCCCATAACGAAGTGGTTGCCCAGACAGAAGAGCAGGGCCACCGGGACGGCAAAGCACATCACCATCACAAGCCCCGCCCGGAAGCCCTTGGGTACCCGGCTGAGAGTGCCCGCCCCCACGTTCTGGGCGGAGAAGGTGGAAAGGCCGTTGGCCAGGGCGGTGAAGCCGGTGACGGCGAAAGTGTTGAGCTTGATGGCCCCCGAGTAGCCGGCGATGACGTCCGCGCCGAAGTCGTTGACCAGCCGCTGGATGAACAGGTTGCCCACCGAGATAAAGGCCTGCTGGAGGATGCTGGGGATGGCCACCACGGCGATGCGGCTGAGCATGCGCCCGGAAAAGCGCTTGGGGCAGCCCTCGTGGGGCAGCGCCTTCACCCGGCGCAGCAGGGTGAAGAAGGCCAGCAGGGAGGCCACACCCTGGGCCAGGAAGGTGGCCCAGGCCACGCCCGCCACCCCCATGTTAAACCCGGCCACAAACAGCACGTCCAGGGCGATGTTGCCCAGGGAGGAGGCAATGAGGAAGTACAGGGGGGTGCGGCTGTCCCCCAGGGCGGTGAAGATGCCGGTGCAGATGTTATAGAGGGAGAGAAAGATCATCCCCAGAATGTAGACGTTTAAGTAGAGTACCGCGTCGGCGAAAATCTCTGACGGGGTGCTGAGCACGGCCAGCAGCAGCCGGCTGGTGAGCAGGCCCCCCGCCGTGAGGATGGCGCCCAGGCCGATGATGGAGATAAGGGCGGTGTTGATGGCGGTCTTCATCTGCTCGTACTCCTTGGCGCCGAAGAGCTGGGAGACCACCACGGACACGCCGATGTTGGAGCCGGTGGCAAAGGCCATGAAGATCATGGTCACCGGATAGGAGGCCCCCACCGCCGCCAGAGCCGCGTCTCCGGCGAACTGGCCGGCCACAACGCTGTCGGCGATGTTGTAGAGCTGCTGGAAAATGACGCTGATCAAAAGCGGAAGGGAAAAGCGCCACAGAATCGCGGACGGCTTTCCCCTTGACATATCGGTAACCACAGTGCTCGCTTCCTCTCGTGGGACTGGCCGGGCCGCCCCACAGGGGGGCCGCCGGCGCGTCTATTTTATACCACATTCCGCAACCTGTGTCAAATGCCTGCCTCCGGCGGAGCGTATGCCTTTTTACACAAATCCCCGGGGGGATTTTCGGCGCTTTTTCCCTTTACAGGGAGGAGGGGGTGGGATATCATAAAAAGTAATGAGAGCTAAAATTTTGTTTGGCAAACGGGCGGCAAAACCCGCCCCGGCGCGAAGGAGGCCTGCATGAAAACCATCATCAAAAACGGCACCCTGGTCACCGAGAGCGAGACCATCCGGGGGGATCTGCTTCTGGAAAACGGCATAATTCAGGCTCTGGGGACGGGGCTGTCCTGTGAGGGCGGCACGGAGATCGACGCTTCGGGCAAATATGTGCTGCCCGGGGCGGTGGACGTGCACACCCACATGGACCTCCAGGCGGGGCCCTGGCGGGCGGTGGACGACTTTTACACCGGCACTGTGGCCGCCGCCTGCGGGGGCACCACCGCCATTGTGGATCACGTGGCCTTTGGTCCCAAGGGCTGCCCCCTGCGCCATCAGATTGACCAGTACCACAAGCTGGCCGACGGTAAGGCGGTGATCGACTATGGCTTCCACGGGGTGCTCCAGCACGTGGACGAGGGCATTCTGGCGGAGATGGAGCGGCTGGCCCGGGAGGAGGGGGTCACCAGCTTCAAGGCCTATCTCACTTACGACGACAAGCTCTCCGACGCCGACCTCTTCCGGGTGCTCCGGCGGGCCGGGGAGCTGGGGGTGATCATCCCCGTCCACTGTGAGAACGACGGGGTGGTGAACTATCTGCGGGGATACTACAAGAGCCGGGGCCTCACCGACCCCATCTACCACGCCAAGAGCCGCCCCGCCCGCTGCGAGGCGGAGGCGGTGAACCGGGTGCTCCAGCTGGCCGCCATGGCGGGGGACGCGCCGGTGTATATCGTCCACCTGTCCACCGCCGCCGGACTGGAGGAAATCCGCCATGCCCGGGCCAGGGGGCAGAAGAACATCGGGGTGGAGACCTGCCCCCAGTACCTGCTGCTCACCGAGCAGGCCTATGCCGACCCCCGGGAGGGGCTCAAGGCCGTCATGTCTCCCCCGCTGCGCACCCAGGCAGACTGTGAGGCCCTGTGGGGCGGGCTGGCGGACGGCACCATCGACGCGGTGGCCACCGACCACTGCCCCTTCCGCTTCGCCGTGGAGAAGCAGGCGGGGCTGGGGGACTTCACTGCCTGCCCCAACGGGGCGCCGGGGGTGGAGGAGCGGCTGCCCCTGCTCTACTCCCAGGGGGTGGCCAAGGGGCGCATCTCCATCTGCGATCTGGTGCGCCTGCTGTGCGCCGCCCCCAGCCGCCTGTACGGCCTCTACCCCCAAAAGGGCACCCTGCGCCCCGGCGCCGACGCCGACGTGGTGATTCTGGACCCCAACGCGCAGCGCACCCTCACCCACTCCGGCCTCCACGGCGCGGCGGACTACACCTGCTATGAGGGCATGCCCCTCCAGGGCGCCATTGACCTGGTGCTTGTCCGGGGCCAGGTGGCGGTGCGGGACAACCGCTTTGTGGGGGAGAAGGGCGCCGGCCGCTACCTGAAGCGGGGACGGAGCGTGCTGGCCGGGCAGGACTGAAAAGGAAACAGACTCTCAGCGCCGGGCCCCGGAGGGCCCGGCGCTTTTTTGACCTTTTTCTTCCCGGCGCCGGGGGAGTGAGATTGCATTTTTACCGTGAAAATGCTATAATTTTCGGCAATGAATTTAATTGAAGGCGTGTGGTGCACAATGGATAAGGGAAAGGCAAGCGAATACTTCAGCAAGGGCCTGGAGGCTGTCCGGAACCAGGACTACCAGCAGGCCTTTATCTGCTACTCCGTGGCCGCCGAGATGGGGCATGCCGGGGCCCAGAACAATCTGGGCAATCTCTACCGGGATGGAAACGGAGTGAACCAGGATCAGGCGGCGGCCCTGGCGTGGTATACTAAGGCGGCCGATCAGGGGGAGCCCTATGCCCTGTACAACATGGGCAAGTGCCATCAATTCGGCTACGGCACCCAGGTGGATCTTCCCCGGGCTTTCCAGTACTATCAGAAGGCGACCCAGGCGGGGCATGTGTCCTCCTATGCGGCTGTGGGAAACATGCTGCTCAAGGGCAACGGCGTGGCCAAGGACGAGGCTGCGGCGGCGGAGTGGTACAAAAAGGGGGACAAGGCGGGGGACGGCGCCTCCACCTACAACCTGGGGTACTGCTACCGCAACGGCAAGGGGGTGCCCCGGGACCGGTACCGGGCCCTGCTCTATTACAGGCGTGCCGACCAGGTGGGGCAGAAGAATGCCCGGGAGAAGGCCAACGAGGTGCAGCAGGAGCTGGACGGGGCGCGGGAACAGGCGGAGGAGCTGTGGAACCAGGCGTGTGACTTTTACAACCGGGGGGAGTACGGGCAGTCTGCCTCTGTGCTGGCCCAGGCGGCGGATTTGGGCCATGCCGGCGCCCGGAACACTCTGGGGGTGCAGTACCTGAACGGGTACGGGGTGGAACAAAACGAGCAGATCGCCGAGCAGCTGTTTGAGGAGGCGGCCGGCCAGGGAGATATGTACGCCTGCTACAACGTAGGCTATTGCTGCCACTACGGCCGGGGCGTAAGCAAGGATCACAGCAGAGCGCTGGAGTATTACCTCAAGTCGGCCGATCAGGGCTATGCCATGGGGCAGAATGAGGCGGGGTGGCTGCTGCTCTACGGGGAGGGCCTCCAGAAGGACTACGGCCGGGCGATTGACCTGTTTGAGCAGGCCGCCGCCCAGGACAACATGTACGCTTGCTATAACCTGGGCTACTCCTATGAAAACGGGTATGGCGTGGCCCAGGACAAGGCCAGGGCGCTGGAGTACTACCAGCGCTCCGCACAGCTGGGCTACGAGGAGGCTGGAAAGCAGCTGGAGCAGCTGCGTGCCCAGCAGGATAGCCAGCCTGCCGGGTCGGGAGAGCCGGAGGAGCAGACCGGGGCGCAGCCGGCGGAGAAATCCGCCATGGAGGAGCTCCAGGAGCTCATCGGCCTGGACTCGGTGAAGCGGGAGGTGGAGAAGGCGGTACAGCTCCACCGCCTGCAGCAGGAGCGCCGCGCCCGGGGCATGAAGGTGACGCCGGTGTCCATGCACATGGTGTTCACCGGCAACCCGGGCACGGGCAATACCACCGTGGCCCGGCTCATCGCCCGGGCCTACCACGAGATGGGCCTGCTGGAGAAGGACGAGGTGGTGGAGGTGGATCGCAGCGCCCTGGTGGGGGATGTGATCGGCGCCACCGAGAAGAAGACCAGCTCCTACATTGAGCAGGCCATGGGCGGCGTGCTCTTCATTGACGAGGCCTACGCCCTGGCGGCGGAGGGGGGCTCCAACGACTTCGGGCCCAAGGCCATTGAGGTGCTGCTCAAGGCCATGGAGGACCACCGGGACAAGTTCATGGTCATCGCCGCGGGATACAGCAGGGAGATGCAGAAGTTCATCGACAGCAACACCGGCCTGAAGTCCCGCTTCAAGACCTTCATTGATTTCCCCGACTATACCGCCCCCCAGCTGTTCCAGATCTTCTGCCAGATGGTAAAGGGCGGCGGGTATGTCATCGACCCGGAGGGTGAGATCCCCGCGGAGCAGTACTTCGACAAGCTCTACCGCACCCGGAGCAAGGACTTCGGCAACGGCCGGGACGTGCGCAACTTCTTTGACTGCGTGCTCCTGCACAACGCCGAGCGCTGGCAGAGCCAGAGCCTGGACAACGTCACCGACGAGCAGCTCCAGACCCTCACCCGGGAGGATATCCAGGCCGCCGTGGACGAGCAGTGGGGCAGCGTGAGCCAGGACAAGGCCCCCGTGCTGGAGCGGCTGGACGCCATGATCGGCCTGGAGCGGGTGAAGGAGGAGGTTCACGCCCTGCGCCAGTTCGCCCTGCTCCAGCAAAAGCGGCTGGAACGGGGCCTGAAGGCCGAGTCGGCGGCCATGCACATGGTCTTTACCGGCAACCCGGGCACGGGCAAGACCACGGTGGCCAACCTCGTCGGGGAGATCTACCGGGAGATTGGCCTGCTGCCCAAGGGCCATGTGATTGTGGCCAAGCGGGAGGACCTGGTGGGCAGCTATGTGGGTCAGACCGCTCCCAAGACCAAGGCGGTGATCGAGCGGGCCATGGGCGGGGTGCTCTTCATCGACGAGGCCTACACCCTCACCCCCCGGGACAGCGGCAACGACTTCGGCCAGGAGGCGGTGGACACCCTGCTCACCGCCATGGAAGAGAACCGGGAGGGATTTGCGGTCATTGTGGCGGGCTACAGCGGGGAGATGGAGCGCTTTATTGGCAGCAACCCCGGCCTGAAGTCCCGCTTTACCAAGTACATCCACTTTGACGACTACAACGGGGAGGACCTGGCCAGGATCTTCCGCAGCTTTGCCGGGGAGTACACCTTCGGCGAGGGGGCGGAGGAGGAGCTGGAGCGGGTGTGCCGCCAGATGTACGAGGAGCGGGACGCCAACTTCGGCAACGCCCGGGATGTGCGCAACCTGTTCCAGGCGGTGACCGCCAGCCTGGCCGCCCGGCTGAGCGAGGTGGCCGACCCCACCGTGGAGGAGCTCACCCGGATTACCCGGGAGGACATCCTGGCGGCCCGGGCCAGGCAGGCGCGCAACCGGCCGAACACCACAGGCCCTCTGAACCCCATCGGATTTGCGCCCTGACCGCTTGGCGCAGAGCGGACGGCACGATGTTTTCAGCTTCAGCCGCGCCCCCGAGGGCGCGGCTGAAGCTGTTTTGGTGAATGCATGGGATTTTACCTGTTTTTTTCCAGAAAGGGGTGTCAAAACAGGGGCGGATGTGATATTATCTTGCCAGCACCAAAATTTCACGCCTGAACAGCCTCCGTGCGATGGGAGGCAGCGGCGAGTGCATCCATATGAGTTTGGGAAAGGAAGATTTGTAATGGCACGGAAAAAGTCAGATGCCGTGGGAAAGAAGAGGGCTGAAGTGAAAACGGCTGTCCCCGCTGCGCAGGAGGCTTTGCCGGTGATAGAGAAGGCCGCCCCTGTTGTGAAGGAGGCCGCCCCCAAGCGGGCCAAGGCCGCCCCCAGGAAGGCGGGAACGGCCGCGAAGAAGGCCGCTCCCAGGAAGACCAAGGCTCCCGCACAGGAGGCCGCCCCCGTTGTGGAAGAGGCCACCCCCGTTGTGGAGAAGACCGCCCCCGTGGAGGAGAAGGCCGCCCCCGCGGAGGAGAAGGCCGCCCCCGTGGAGGAGGAGGC
>CALWWS010000088.1 GCA_944385305.1 uncultured Oscillospiraceae bacterium
ATGGGCAGGGACAGGTTAAACTTGGGCATAAAGCCCAGGCCGATGGCCTCCAGGCTGCCGGCGATAAAGTCCCAGTACTTGAAGAAGAACAGCAGCGCCAGGTTAAAGAATACCGAGGAGACCACCGCCCCCTTGGCGCCCCGTGCATTGCCCCGCCGTTTGCACCGCTCCACCAGCATGCCGTGGGTATAGTCGATGGCGATGGAGACAAACATAATGAGGATATAGACCGGCTCACCCCAGGCGTAGAAGATCAGATTGACCACCAGAAGCAGCAGGTTGCGCCATTTCAGTGGTGTAATATAGTAGATAAATAATACTATAGGGAGATACAAAAACAGGAAAAACAGGCTGGAAAAGACCAATGGGTCACCCTCTTATCTCATGTGGAGTATGGCGCGGGGAAAAAACGCCCGGCAGGAGACACCCCTGCCGGGCGTTTGCACCCTGTATTATACCCGGAAAGAATTACTTTGTATAGGTGTTAAAAATATCAACGGCGTCGGCGGCATATTCGCTCACGGCAAAAATCACATAGTTGCCGTTGGTGACCAGCTGGTAGTTCTGCACCAGCTCCAGCTGATCGGGCAGGTACTGGCTCCACTGGGCCTCCAGGTCGGCCTGGCGGGCCTCCAGCGCGGCCTTTACGGCGTCCATCCTGCCGTCGGCCACCTGGGCGATGAAAAACTCGGTGGCCTGGACATTCATCATGGGCATCTTGCACACATACTCCACCAGATCCGCCGGGTCAATGCCGTAGATGGCGGAGAGGGTCTCGCTGTCCACGTCCATCAGGCCGGGGAGATCCAGCTTGGCAATGTCGTTCCACACCGAGGTGACCACGGAGGTCTCGGGGCTGCTCTCCGGCGTTTCGGAGGGGGCGGGAGCGGGAGACTGAGAGGGGGACTGGGAGGGTTTGGTAGAAGGTGCGGGAGACTGAGAGGGCTTGGAGGAGGGAGACTGAGAGGGCTTGGCGGAGGGGGAGCTGGCAGGCTCAGACTCCTCCGGCTGCGCGGGGGACTGGCTGTCCTCCGGCTGAGGCTGGGAGCTCTCAGGCAGGGGCGCGGAGCTCTCGGGCAGGGGAGAAGTACTCTCCGGCGCGGGAGAGCTGCTCTCGATGACGGGGTCAGTGGTCTCGGGGGCGGCGTTGTTCTGGCTGGCGCAGCCGGCCAGCAGGGTGACGGACAGCGCCCCGGCCAGGGTCAGGGCGAGAATACGGCGATTCATAGGATGGCTCCTTTCTGTTTTGCGTTTGCAGTGCCTTTGACGGGAGCGGGGGCGAAAGGTTCCCCTTAGCGGCAAAAAATTTTTTGGATCCCCCGTCGGGCGGGCCGTTCCCGCCGGGGCGCTTTACCGGGGGGAGAATTCATGGTATAATAGCCGCAAAACGGCTATGATACCAAGTTTTCTGGCGGAGGAGAGGAGTGGACGAGAATGAGGGCATGGAGACGCTGGCTGGTGTGCCTGTGCGCGGCGGCACTGATAGTGGGTCTGTCCGTCCCCGCCCTGGCCGACGAGGTGACGGTCTACCACACCGCCCTGAACGACAAGCTCATGGAGCTGAGCAGCGACACCATGCCCGCCCAGGTGAATGGGGTGCTCTATGTCCCCTATCTGGTATTTGACCGGGATTACACCGGGGTGGATCTGGGGGTGTTTTACGGGCTGCGGCATACGGATACGGCAAATACCCTGACGTTATATACGGTGAGCAGCATGCTGGTCTTTGACCTGAACGCGGGTACCTGCGTGGATGGGCTCACCGGCGAGAGCAAGAATATGAAGGCCATCTACCGCAATGACAAGATCTACGTCCCCCTGGGGGGCGTGTGCAGCTTTTTTGGCCTGAAGAGCTCCTACACCCCCACCTCCTACGGAACCCTGGTGCGCATTACCAATGGTCAGGAGGCCCAGGACACCACCACCTTTGTCTACGCAGCCGCCTCCCAGATGAAAAACCGGTACAACAAGTACATCAGCAGCCTGAATCCCTCCTCCAGCCCCAGCCAGTCCCCCGGGGGGCAGACCGCCTCTCCCTCCCCCTCTCCCACCGGGCAGGAGAGTACGCCCCCGGAGCAGAACAATGTGCAGGTCTATCTGGCCTTCTGCTGTGAGACAGGCGAGGGCTTGGAGAGCATTCTGGACACCCTGGCGGGCAGCGGGACACAGGCCCTGTTTCTCTTTGGAGCGGAGGAGATACCGGACAGCGCCCAGATGATCCGGCGGATTGTGGCCTCGGGGCACAGCGTGGGGCTGATGGCGGACAGTCAGGCGCAGCTTGAGCAGGGCAGCGCCCTGCTGGAAAAGCTGCTTTACCTGCGGGTGCACACCGTGCTGCCCGGGGAGGAGCTGGACGAGCGGACACTGGAGGAGGCCGGATGGGCCTGCTGGCCTCTGGATGTGGACGCCCGGGGGGCGGCGGGCAGCCAGAATACCCTCTCCAGCGAAATTGTGAGACGAGTGGGAGACCGGCGGCACACGGCCTATGTGACCATGGATGACTCCTCGCTCTCCGCCGGCGCCCTGTCCCGGGTGCTCAGCACCCTCCGGCAGGAGGAATACAGCATCCGCCTGCCGGTGGAGACCGAGCTGGGCTGACGGGGAGGCGAGAACTGTGAGACAGGTATATATGGACAACGGCGCCACCTCCTTTCCCAAGGCCCCCGGCGTGGGGCGGGCCATGGCGGAGTACGTGGAGCAGGTGGGGTGCAACATCGGCCGGGGGGGCTACGCCCCCGCCTATGCCGCCGCCGGCGCGGTGCTGGAGGTGCGGGAGCGGCTGTGCGCCCTGGTAAACGGCCCGGGGGCCAGAAATGTGATCTTCACCTCCGGAGCCACCTGGGGGCTGAACCTGCTGCTCAAGGGCCTGCTGCGGCCTGGGGACCGGGTGGTCACCTCCCCCATGGAGCACAACGCGGTGCTGCGCCCCCTCAAGCAGATGGAAAAGCAGGGTGTGATAGTGGACTATCTGCCCTGCACCGGCCGGGGGGAGCTGATGGTGGAGGAACTGCCTGCACGGCTCACGGCGGGAACCCGGGCGGTGATGCTCACCCAC
>CALWWS010000089.1 GCA_944385305.1 uncultured Oscillospiraceae bacterium
AAGGCCCCCTGCCGGGCGGCGTCCCGCAGGAACTCCTCCCGGAAGGCGGCCCCCTTGCACACAAAGAGAGTGCCGGGAATGACCTTCCGGCTGTCGCAGGACACCAGGGCCACCGGTCGGGTCAGATCCGCCCCCAGGGGAGCGCGCTGGGTGAGCAGATCGGCGCGGAGGAGCAGCTGATAGTAGTCCCCCAGGGGAAGACGAGGTGGATTCACAGACTTCACCGCCTTACTGGTGCAGATTCTATGCCGCCCGGAGCTATACCATGCGCAGCTTGTAGCCGCAGGCGGTGATGCACGCCTGGGCCAGCACGTCCATGGCGTCCAGGTAGTAGTCGGGCAGGCTGTGGTAGGTGCGGTAGACGGACAGCTCGGTGCAGGCCAGAATGCCCCCGTCGCAACCCGCACCCCGCAGCCAGCGGTCGATGGCGGCGAACTTCTCCCGGCTGCCCTTCTCGCCCCGCTTGATCTCCTCGTAGATGACGCTCATCACGATTTTCTGGATCTCCGCCGGGGGGGCCACCCCCTCCAGCCCCTGGGCGGCGCACTCCCGCTGGTAGATCCCGGTCTGAATGGTGCCGTCGGTGGCCAGAATACCCACCCGGTGCCATCCCTCCGCCCGGGCGGCCTCCACCGCCCGGCGGGGCATGTGGATGATGGGGATGGTCAGCTCCTCCTGGAGCTTGTCGGCAAAGTAGTGGGAGGTGTTGCACGGAATGGCCAGCACGGTGCAGCCGCTGCGCTCCAGCAGCCTGGCGTCCTCCCGCAGCCGCCGGTAGCAGCCCTGGGCGTCTCCCCCCAGGATGGCGGTGGTGCGGTCGGGCATGGCGGTGTCGCTGAGGATGAGGGTGGGCAGGTGCTCCTGGTCGCAGGCGGCGTCGGTGCGGTCCAGAATCCGCTGGTAGAAGTCCTGGGTGGCCTGGGGCCCCATGCCGCCCAGAATGCCGAGGCGCTGTTCCGTCATTTTACCTTCTCCATGCTCTGGGCGTACCACTCCACGTACCGCTTCTGGCCCCGGCTGATGCGCAGCTTGTGCATCAGGCCGTTGTCCGGGCCGTAGAACAGGGGGTTGACCGAGGCGCCCGCCCCGTCCAGCGCCCGCATCTCCTGGTGGTACTTGGGGTTGACGTAGTCGTAGGCCACCTGCTTGGGAATCACCCACCACAGGTGGCGGTTTTTCGTGACGGTCAGCTCACAGGGCTTGCCCTCAATGCGATCCTCCACCAGGTATCTGGCCAGGTTGTACCCCGCGCCGGTGACGTAGAAGTTGCTGCGGCCCTGGCGGCAGTTGATCTCAAAGGCCTTGAACTTCCCGTCCCGCTGGTCGTATTTGATGTCGAAGTTGGAAAAGCCGGTAAAGCCGATAGCCTCCAGAAAGCCCCGCAGCTTCTCACACAGCTCGGGCTCGGGCTCGGTGATGATCACCGCGTGGTTGCCGATGGCGTGGGCGGTGTGCTCCTCCAGCAGCACGTGCCCCACGCACATCAGGCGCACCTTGCCGTCGGCCCCGGAGTAGTTGGTCACCACCCGCATGTAGCTGTCGTCCCCCGGAATGAAGTCCTGGAGGATGAGGGAGTCCTCGTACCCGGCGTTGTAAATGTCGTCAATGACCTGGTCCACCTCCTCCCGGGTCTGGAGGACGTAGGCCTTCTTCTGGGTGGGGAAGGGGTGCTTCCAGTAGGTGTCCGACTCGGCGGGCTTGACCACAAAGGGGCCGTCAAAGGGCAGGGTGAAGTCGTGGCCCATGCCCTTGTGGTAGACCACGGTGGCCGGGTGGTCGATGCCGTACCGGTCGCACAGCTGGTAGAACTTCTCCTTGTGGATCAGGGTCTCCAGCAGCTCCAGATTAACATAGGGGGCGATGACATTCTCCGGGTAGCGGGGCAGATTGGCGGAGATGGCGTTGAGGTAGTTGTCCCCGCAGCCCAGCACCAGGATCTTCTTGTCCGGGTGGCTTCTGGCCACCTGGGTCACATTCTCCAGCACCACGTCCACCCGGTCGTTGTTCTCCCGCACCCGGTAGTCGATGATCTTGCTGCCTGCGCACACGCTGGCCGGGAACATGCCGAAGACAATGCTCTTCACCCCGTAGGCCTCGTGAAAGGCGCGGGCCATGCTGTAGGCGTTGATGTCCGCCCCCAGCAGCACGGGAATAAACTCAGTTTCCATTTTGAAACGCCCCCTGAAAGCGAATTTCGTACCAGCTGTCCCCCAAGGGGCGCACCTGGCTGGCGGGGTAGTCGGCGGCCAGGCGACGGGCCTGCTCGCTGGAGAGGCGCAGCTCCCGCACGCCGATCTCTCCCCCGCAGAAGCACTCGGACACCAGCCGATCCAGGCCGGGGTCGGTGGGATTGATTTGGTTTGTCATGGTCGTTCTCCTTTGGATGCCCCCGGATGTTTATCCGGCGGCCCGCTTCACCTGGTAGACTCCCTGGATCTGGCCCAGGCGGTTGATAACCCCGGTGAGCTCCGTCTGGTTTTTGACCTCCAGCACAATGTTCACATTGGCATATCCATCGGGCATGGAGCGGGCGGACAGGCTGTTGGTCTTCACCTTGGCCGCCGAGAGAGCCATGGCCACGTCCAGGGTGAGCCCGTCCCGGTCCTTGGCCGCAATCTCCAGAGAGGTCTGGTAGCTGGCCAGCTCTCCCTCCGCCCAGGCCACCTTAATCCAGCGTCCCGCCTCCTCCGGCCTGCGCCGCTCAGGCGCGGCGTTGGGGCAGTCCGCCCGGTGCACCGACACGCCGAAGCCCCGGGTGATAAAGCCCACCACCGGGTCACCAGGCACCGGGGTACAGCACTTGGCAAACTTCACCAGGCAGTTGTCCAGCCCCTCCACGATAATCCCCGACTCGTTGTGCTTGCCCGGCTTGGCGGCGGGGACGGGAATGGAGCCGGTGGCAGGGTGAATGGCGGCCTCCTGGGCCATCTGCTCGGCGGCGGCGTGCTCGGCCTGCACCCGGTTGAGCCGGGTCATCTCGTCCTTAACCCGCACCACAGCCTTCTGGGCGGGCATGCCACTGTACCCGATGGCGGCATAGAGCTCGTCCAGGGTGCCGAAGCGCAGCTTCTTGAGAATAAAGGGGAGCACATCCTCCGCCGTAATGATGGCCAGGGAGAGCCCCACGTGCTTGAGCTCCGACTCAAAGGCGGAGCGGCCGGTGGCAATGTTCTCCTCCCGCCGTTCCTTCTTGAACCACTGGCGGATCTTGTTGCGGGCCTCGTTGGACTTGCAGATCTTCATCCAGTCCCGGCTGGGGCCGTGGGCGTTTTTGGAGGTAATGACCTCCACAATGTCACCGTTTTTCAGGGGGGTGTCAAAGGTGACGATGCGCCCGTTCACCTTGGCCCCCGTCATGTGGTTGCCCACGGCGGAGTGGATGTTGTAGGCAAAGTCGATGGGGGTGGCCCCGGCGGGCAGGTTGATCACATCTCCACGGGGGGTAAAGACGAACACCTCGTCGGCAAAGAGATCCACCCGCATGGTGCGGACAAATTCCTCGGCGTCAATATCCTGCTGGCTCTCCAGCAGCTTGCGCACCCACTCAAAGGCCTCCTCCGTGCCCAGCTTGGCGTTGGCCATGCCCTGTTTGTACTTCCAGTGGGCGGCGATGCCGTACTCGGCGGTGTGGTGCATATCCCAGGTGCGAATCTGTACCTCGAAGGGAATGCCCTCCCGGCCGATGACCGTGGTGTGCAGGGACTGGTAGCCGTTGGGCTTGGGGGTGCCGATATAGTCCTTGAACCGGCCCAGCACCGGCTTGAACAGGTCGTGGATCACACCCAGCACGTTGTAGCAGGAGGCGATGTCGTCCACAATCACCCGGAAGGCGTAGAGGTCGAAGATCTCGTCCATGGTCTTGTTCTGGGCGTACATCTTGCGGTAGATGGAGTAGACGTGCTTCACCCGGCCATACACCGTGCAGTGGATGCCCTCCTCGTCCACCCGCTCCTGGATCTTCTTCTGGATGGAGACCATAAACTCCTCGTGGGCGGAGGAGCGCACCGCCAGCTCATCGGAGATCTCCTTGTAGCCGATGGGGTCCAGGTATTTCAGAGAGGTGTCCTCCAGCTCCCACTTGATGCGCTGCATGCCCAGCCGGTGGGCAATGGGAGCGTAGATCTCCATGGTCTCCAGGGCTTTCTCCTTCTGCTTGCGCACGCTTTGATAGTTCATGGTGCGCATGTTGTGCAGCCGGTCGCAGATCTTGATGAGGATCACCCGGATGTCCTTGGCCATGGCCATGAGCATCTTACGCAGGTTTTCCATCTGCTCCTCTTCCTTGGAGGTGTACTGCACTCTGGTCAGCTTGGTAACTCCCTCCACCAGGTCGGCCACCGTGCTGCCGAAGAGCTTGGCGATCTCCTCGTGGGTGGCGCCGGTGTCCTCAATGCAGTCGTGGAGCAGCGCGGCGATGATGGAGTCCACATCCAGCTCCAGATCCGCCACAATCTCCGCCACCGCCAGGGGGTGGGTGATATAGGGCGAGCCGTCCTTGCGCAGCTGCCCGGAGTGGGCGTTGTCCGCGTAGTTGAACGCGGAGAACAGACGCTGGGTGTCCAGCGCCGGGTTATACTCCTTTATCTTGTCCTCCAGCGCCTGATAGCGCTCCAGGATTGGATCCATACTGTGGGGCACCTCCTGCCCGTGGGCATCCGCATTTTATTCCAGGATGCTCTGTAAATTTTTAATAATGCGGGACTCATTCAAATCCACCTTACCCTCCACGGCGCACAGGTGGATGCGCAGCCGGTCGGCGGTGCGCTCCATGCGGATGAGGCCCCGTTCGTGAAAGACCTCCAGGCACACCATCACCCGTACTCCGGCCCCCCGCCGCCCACAGGCGTGGGAGAGATTGCGCACCAGCCGGGGGGCGCTCTCCTCAATAGGTCCGGGCGCGGCCCTGCCCTTCAGGTAGCGCCAGAGGTCCACAAACTCCTCCCGGCTGGGCAGCAGCGCCCTGGCCTCCCGCCGGGTGAGGGGCTCGGCCCGGCAGAATTTTTCATACAGGGCACGCTCGGCCTGAGCCCGGGTGAGGGCGGGGCGCAGATCACACACCTGCAGCTGCACCCCCCGCCAGCCCCGGTACTCGTTGATCTGTGGGGTAAAGGCCACGTCCACCCGATCCCCCGGCGCCAGGGCCGTCTGGGCCATGGTGGCGGAAAAAAAGATGGCGTCCAGGCTTCTGCCCCCCGCGCTCAGCTTCAGCTTCAGGTGCCTGCCGCCCCCAACCTCGGACAAAGCCGACACCGTACAGCCGGTGAGGGAAAACACCGGCTTGGGATTCCCTGCGCCGAAGGGCTCCAGCATATCCAGGCCCTCCACCCCCTCCAGGGTGAGCAGGTCCACATTCTCCACTTCACCGTCAATCTCCAGGGTGGAGACCATCTCCGCCCCGCCGGTGCGCAGGCGCACACACTCATTGATCCGCCGGGCAAAGGCGGGAATCTGACTCTCCTGAATGGTAAAGCCGGCGGCCAGCTCATGCCCGCCGAAGCCGTCCAGCAGATCGGCGCAGCTCTCCAGGGCGGCAAACAGGTTAAACCCACCGAAGGATCGGCACGATCCCTTCCCCCGCCCGTCCTGTAAGCAAATCATGAAAGCGGGGCAGGAGTAGCGCTCCGCCAGGCGGGAGGCCACAATGCCCACCACCCCCTGGTGCCAGTGCTCTCCGGAAAGCACCAGGGCGCTGCGCTCCTGGGCAGGCAGCTTCTCCACCCGGGTAATGCACTCGGCGTAGATCTCCGCCTCAATGGCCTGCCGCTCCCGGTTGAGATCACACAGGGCCCGGGCTAACTTCTCTCCCCGGGCGCTGTCCCGGGTGAGCAGCAGCTCAGCGGCCACCCCCGCCCGGCCCATCCGGCCGGAGGCGTTGATCCGGGGGGCCAGGGTGTACCCAATGGCAGCGGAGGTCACCGGCCGGTCGGCCAGCCCCACCTCCTGCAGCAGGGCCCGCAGCCCCGGCCGGGAGGTGGTGCGCAGTGCCTCCAGCCCCAGGCGCACAATGGCCCGGTTCTCTCCCACCACCCGCATCACATCGGCCACCGTGCCGATGGCCGCCAGATCGGCGTACCGCTCCAGCACTTCCGCCTCCCCTGCCGGCCCGGCCAGGGCCATGGCCAGCTTGAGGGCCACTCCCACCCCCGCCAGGGACTTGAAGGGATAGGGGCAGCCGCACCGGTGGGGGTCCACCACCGCGGCTGCGGCGGGCAGCACCGGCTTGCACTCGTGGTGATCGGTGATAATCACATCCATGCCCAGCGTGCGGGCAAATTCCGTCTCCTCCACGGCGGTAATGCCGCAGTCCACCGTTACAATCAGGCTTACTCCCCGGGCGCGGAGGGCGGCCACCGCCTCCCGGTTAAGACCGTACCCCTCCTCCATCCGGTCGGGAATGTAGGAGAGCACCGTCCCTCCCATCCGCTCCAGGGCGTCGGTGAGCAGGCAGGTAGCGGTAATGCCGTCCACGTCGTAGTCCCCGTAGACCGCAATCTGCTCCCCCTCCTCCAGGGCGCGGCGCAGGCGTTCCACCGCCCTGTCCATGTCCCGCAGCGCCATCGGGTCGCCCAGCAGCTCCCGCCCGCTGGCCAGAAACTGCTCCGCCTTCTCCGCTGTGTCCAGGCCCCGGGCGCACAGGGTCATGGCCGCCAGGGGCGGAATTCCCGCCCCCTCCATCTCCGCACAGGCTCTGGGATTGGATGCGGCCCAATTCCATTTTTGATACTTCATGGGCACGCGCCTCCTCCCAGCATCTTACAAATCAAAATTACCCTTAATTATACCAAATTTCGCTGTGTGTTACAAGGCAATTCAAAAAATACCTGTGCTTTCCCCCTCCGGCGTTTACAATTACCCGAAAAAAGAGTATGCTGGAGGGCAGAAAATACGTGTTAAGGAGAGTGCTGCCCCGTGAAAACAACGCTTCAGAATTTAAAGGAACGCAGAAGCTGCCGCAGCTATCTGCCCGAGCAGATCACCGAGCAGGAGCTGGACGCCGTTCTGGAGGCGGGAGCCTACGCCCCCACCGGACGGGGCTTCCAGGCGCCGGTGCTGGTGGCTATCCAGGACCCGGCGCTTATCGCCCGGCTGGAGCGGCAGAACGCCGCCATCATGGGCACGCCGGAGGGCAAGCCCTTCTACGGGGCCCCCACGGTGGTGGTGGTGCTGGCCGACAAGAGCCGCCCCACCTACCTCTATGACGGCAGCTGTGCCATGTGCAACATGCTCAACGCCGCCCACGCCCTGGGCCTGGGCAGCTGCTGGATTCATCGTGCCAGGGAGGAGTTTGACTCCCCGGAGGGCAAGGCTCTGCTCAAAGAGTGGGGTCTGGAGGGGGAGTACGAGGGCATCGGCCACTGCCTGCTGGGCTATCCCGCCGGTGATCTCCCTGCCCCCCAGCCCAGGAAGGAGGGGCATATCCTCAAAATCAGATAGTTTCTTTCTCCCCTGTCGCTTTGACGCATATTTTCTCCGATTTTTTGCGCAATTTTTTCTTTACAGTGGGCACAATCTGTGATATAGTACCAGGGCATGTGACCACACATGTCTCAACCGCCCCGCAACTTAGTTCCGGGAGACCGGCCCGGTTTTACCCGGGGTCTCCGCCCGCCCGCTACTCAGTGCCGGGGTATAAAAAAGGAAAGGTGGAATTTCCCATGATCCGCAAGGACGAAAAGACGGCCGTTATCGAGGCCAACCGCACCCACCCCACGGACACCGGCTCCCCTGAGGTGCAGATTGCCATCCTCACCGCCCGCATTCAGGAGCTCACCGAGCACCTGAAGATCCACAAGCACGACAACCACAGCCGCCGCGGCCTGCTGAAGATGGTCGGTAAGCGCCGCAAGATGCTGGACTACCTGATGGACAAGGATATCGAGCGTTACCGCGCCATTATCGCCAAGCTGGGCATCCGTAAGTAAAGTAAGTCAATAGGGGCGGCGTGGAGGATCCCGCGCCGCCCCTTCTTCCCGTGTGCGTTATCACCCATACGCGCACCAGAGCCTTCACGCTTTTTAGCAATTGAAGCTGTGTCCAAGGGGTTGGACATGCCTTCAAGTGCTAAAAAGAGCTGCGGCTCTGATGTGCGGCGTCTAATGGTAAAAAAGGAGGAAAGCCATGTCAACCGTCATCAAGCACAAGCAGTTCACCAACTACAAGCTCTACAAGACCGAGATCGCCGGCCGTCCCTTCTCCATCGAGGTGGGCAAGGTGGCCGAGCTGGCCAACGCCTCGGCCATGGTGCGCTACGGCGACACCACCGTGATGGTGGCCGTCACCGCCGCCCCCCGTCCCCGGGACGGGGTGGACTTCTTCCCTCTGAGCGTAGACTTTGAGGAGAAGCTGTACGCCGTGGGCCGCATCCCCGGCTCCTTCATGCGCAGGGAGGGCCGCCCCTCCCTGCCCGCCGTACTGGCCTCCCGCCTCATTGACCGGCCCATCCGTCCCCTGTTCCCCTCCGACTTCCGCAACGACGTGGTGGTTACCTGCACGGTGATGAGCGTGGACTACGACTGCTCCCCCGAGGTCACCGCCATGATCGGCGTGTCCGCCTGCCTGAGCTACTCCGACATCCCCTGGTCCGGCCCCATCGGCTGCATGGAAGTGGGCTATGTGGACGGGGAGATTGTGATGAACCCCAACCAGGAGCAGCGCCACAACTCTCAGATGGACGTCACCGTGGCCGCCACCCAGGACAAGGTGGTGATGATCGAGGCCGGCGCCAAGGAGATCCCTGACGAGATTATGTACGAGGGCATTGTGAAGGCCCACGAGGAGATCAAAAAGCAGGTGGCCTTCATCAACCAGATTGCGGCCGAGATTGGCAAGCCCAAGTTCGAGTATCCCCACGCCGACTTTGACCAGGAGCTGTTTGAAAAGATCGTGGCCGCCACAATGGACGAGGCCAAGGCCGCCATGGACACTGACGACAAGAACGTGCGGGAGGAGCGCTGGAACAAGCTCATTGACCACTGGCACGAGCTCTTCCTGGAGGACTACCCCGAGATGGACAAGTACCTGGAGGAGATCACCTATAAGTTCCAGAAGAAGATCGTCAAGGCCTGGCTGCTCCAGGGCCACCGGGTGGACGGCCGCGCCAAGAACGAAATCCGTCCCCTGGCCGCCGAGGTGGGCGTGCTGCCCCGGGTGCACGGCTCCGGCCTGTTCACCCGCGGCCAGACCCAGGTGCTCTCGGTGGCTACCCTGAACACCCTCTCCGCCGCCCAGAAGCTGGACACCATCTGGGAGGAGGAGGAGAAGCGCTATATGCACCACTACAACTTCCCCTCCTACTCCGTGGGCGAGGCCCGGGGCTCCCGCTCCACCAACCGCCGTGAGTACGGCCACGGCGCTCTGGCTGAGCGGGCGCTGGAGCCCGTCATTCCCAGTGTGGAGGAGTTCCCCTACGCCATCCGGGTGGTGAGCGAGGTGCTCTCCTCCAACGGCTCCACCTCCCAGGGCTCCATCTGCGGCTCCACCCTGGCCCTGATGGATGCCGGCGTACCCATCTCCGCCCCGGTGGCGGGTATCTCCTGTGGCCTCATCCAGGACGATGACGGCTCCTTCCAGACCGTCGTCGGCGTCGAGGGCGTGGAGGACGTCCTCGGCGAGGTGGACTTCAGGGTGGCCGGCACCAAGGCCGGTGTTACCGCCATCCAGATGGACCTGAAGAACGACGGTCTGACCCACGAGATCATCAAGGAGGCCCTGGACATCACCCGGGACGCCCGCTTCGCCATCCTGGACGAGATCATGCTGCCCTGCATCTCCGCCCCCCGGGCCGAGGTGAGCAAGTACGCCCCCAAGATGATCACCATGAAGATCGACCCCGACAAGATCCGTGAGGTCATCGGCAAGGGCGGCTCCGTCATCCAGAAGATCACCGCCGAGTCCGGCGCCACCGTGGACATCGAGGACGACGGCACCATCCACATCGCCTCCCCCAACGCCGAGGCCTGCGACGCAGCCAAGAAGATGATCGACACCATCGTGTTCGTCCCCCAGGTGGGCGAGCTGTACTACGGCAAGGTGGTGCGCATCCTCCAGTTCGGCGCCTT
>CALWWS010000090.1 GCA_944385305.1 uncultured Oscillospiraceae bacterium
CCCAGCAGCAGGCAGCGGTAGCGGGGGGCGCTGGGGGCGGGCTGCCAGCCGCCCTGCCAGGCCTTCTCCACCGCCCGCACCAGCCGCTGGCGGTTGTGCTGCTCGCTCTGGTTGAGGGGCTGGCCCGGCTTCTCCAGCCACAGGGCGTACAGCCCCTGGGCGCCCATCCCCCCCAGCCGGGAGCGCAGGGCGGGGTTGGGGGCGGCGTGGGTGAAGGCAAAGCCCTGGGTCACCGCGCGCACATACAGCCCCGTGCCCCCCACCAGCAGGGGCAGCTTTCCCCGCTCCAGAATGCCGTCGATGGCGGCGTAGGCTCCCCGCTGGAAGTCGGCCACCGAGTAGGGCTGGTTGGGCTCCACCACGTCCAGCATGTGGTGGGGCACCCCCTGCATCTCCTCCGGGGTGATCTTGCCGGTGCCCAGATCCAGGCCCCGGTAGACCTGGCGTGAGTCGGCGGAGACGATTTCCCCGTCGAACCGGCGGGCCAGCTCCACCCCCAGGCCGCTCTTCCCGCAGGCGGTGGTGCCCAGTACCACAATCAGCTTGGGCAGGGTCATGGCCCGCCCTCCTTTCCCCGCCCCGGGCTGTGTCCCGGGACTGTGTGCTTGTTGGTCAATGCTTTTCCGTCAGGGCGGCCAGCAGACCCTCGCAGCCGGCCAGCACGTCACGCCAGGTGGCCTCAAAATTGCCCGAGTACCAGGGGTCGGAGATCTCCGCCCCCGGCCGGTCGGCGTAGTCCAGCAGCAGACCCAGCTTACCCGCCGGGTCGCCCCCGAACAGGCGGCGCATATTGCGCAGGTTGGCCCCGTCCATGCCCAGGATCAGATCCCACCGCCTGTAGTCCCCCGGGGTGAACTGCCGGGCGGTCTTGCCCCCGCAGACGATGCCGTGGCGCGCCAGCTCCCGCCGGGCGGGGGGATAGACCGGATTGCCCAGCTCCTCGGCGCTGGTGGCGGCGGAGGCGATGTCAAACTGCTCCTCCAGCCCCGCCTTCTTCACCAGATCCTTCATCACGAACTCCGCCATGGGGCTGCGGCAGATGTTGCCGTGGCAGACAAACAGTATCTTTGGCATCTTCTTAGACTCCTTATATCCTCTGTGTAAGACCGCCCCGGCCCTTATTGGGCGTACTGGGGGTATTCCCGGAGGAGCATCCTCATAAAGTCCTCCAGATCTCCCTCAAAGGTCTCAAATTCCGGGATGCGGTCGTAGATATACCGGGTCATCACAAACCCCTCGTTTACCTCTTGCTGGAGGAGCCCTGATTTTCGCGCCGTGGGGAGCGTATCAAAATACGTGGAGAAGGCGCGCACAAAGCACTCGTCCACCACGCTCTCCCAGGAGGAATAGCCCTGGACGCTGAGCTCTGCTTGATTTACATAATATCTCTGGACAGCGCTCACCTCGCCGCCTATCCGGTCCAGCAGAGGGTTGACAAAGCCGTGGGCATACTCGTGGAGGATGTTCAGGGTGTTTGCCGTATCACTGGGGCCGGTTCGGATGACGCCGTAGCCGTAGTACAGGTCGGGGGAGCCCAGGCCGTCCCCCCGGTTCCACGCGTCCAGCAGGTTGACCTCGATGCCGAACTCGCTGCTGACAAGCTCCCCGGCGTCCAGATAGCCCACCATCTTCACAATGCCCCCGGCGGCGCTGCGGTATTGGTTTAGCTGTGCCTCGTACTCGGGGCGGTATTTCTCATACAAGGCCGGGATGTCCGCCGCCAGGTAGAATTCCCGCAGGTACTGGGGCAGATCGCTCAGAGCGCCCACCGGCTCCAGCAGGTTGAACTCCGGCGCGCCCCCCAGGCTTTTCAGGGCGCGGGTGTAGAAATAGGACTCCACGCCCTTTCTGAGATAGTAATCGGGGGCGCTGAGCTGCAGATCCATGGCGGCCAGCTCCTCCCGCACCGCCCTGCGCACCCCTGTGATGGGCTGGCCGTTGTTGTCGTCATAGCCGGTATAGTTCATAAAGGCGTAGAGAGTAAAGGTGCGGATATCGTAGAGAAAATGGAGCTGATCCGTCCAGCCGTAGACGTCAAGGCCCTGCGCCGTGGCCGCCGCCCCGTCCACCGCCCCCTGGGAACACATTTTCTGAATCAGAGTCTCCTCCGTCCCCTTGCACACTGCCTGGAGAGCGTGGAAAGAGACCAGAGCCGCGCCCCCCCGGGTGAAGGGGGCGTCGTCCGTGTAGCGGCCGTCGGTGATCCCCAGCCTGTCGGTCAGCTCCCAGGCCTTGTCCCACTGAAAATCCGCGCCGCTGGTGTAGCCCAGCGCCCGCAGCACGAAGGTCAGATACTGGGATGCCGTCACCGGGTCGTCCCCGCTGTACGTGGAGGCCGACGTCCCCGCCGTCAGGCCGTTGGCGTAGGCGTATCCCACGTAGGGCTTTGCCCAGTCCGCCACGTCGGAAAAGGGGGTGCTCCAGGCGCCCTGCTCTGCCTGGCTCTCCTTGCCCAGCAGGCGCACCAGCATGGTAACCGCCTCCTGTCGTGTGGGCGCCCGGTCCAGGTCAAAATCGGGCGTGCCGTCGGCGTTGGTTCCCGTCCCGTTGAACAGGCCCAGGGAATAGAGCTGCCCGGCGGCTTCCGCCGTCTCGCTGTCCGCCGCGGCCGCGGAGGGCAGCAGGGAGAGCGCGAGCAGGACGGACAGGGACAGGGCCAGGAGCTTCTTCATGTCAATCGCTCCCCTCACGGTGTGCAGCCGGAAACCGCCGCCCGGCTGGCTGGGATAACGGCCGTATACGGCGCCATGCGCGGTTCCGCCGCCGGGCGGGAGCGAATGCGCCGGGAAACTTGGTA
>CALWWS010000091.1 GCA_944385305.1 uncultured Oscillospiraceae bacterium
TGGTCTACCCTGAGATGCTGCGCACCAAATACCGCCCCGCCTTCGCCGCGGCCATCGGCGCGGTGGGCGGCACTCTGGGCATTTTGATTCCGCCCAGCATCGCCTTCATTATCTTCGGCACCCAGACAGGCACCTCGGTGGTCAGGCTCTTTACCGCCGGCGCCGTGGCGGGAGTTATCGTCATGGTATTCTACATGGTGGCCGCCCGGCTGGAGCTGATCACCTCCAAGGCCAAGACGGAGGAGCCCCCCAGGCCCACCTTTAAACAGGTGCTTGTCTCCATCAAAAACGCTTTCTGGGGTATCCTGTGTCCCATCATTATTCTGGGCGGCATCTATTCCGGTATTTTCACCGCCACGGAGGCGGCGGTCGTCGCCGTTGTCTATGCACTGATTATCGGCTTTTTCGTCTACAAGGAACTCACCTTTAAAAAGGTCTTTGAGTGCATGTTCAAATCGTCCATTTCTACCGCCACCATTCTGTTCCTGGTAGGCATTGCCTCCCTGTTCAGCTGGGTGCTCACTATTGAGGGCGTGGGTACCATGCTTCTCTCGGCAGTCACCTCGGCCGGTGTGAACGCCCTGCTCTTCCTGCTGATCGTCAATATCATCTATATCAGCCTGGGAATGCTCATGGAGACGGTGCCCATCATCATCCTCACCGCCCCTATTTTCTTCCCCATTGCGGAAAGCCTGGGGATTGACCCGGTGCACTTCGGCGTGATTACCGTGGTAAACCTGGCCTTCGGCCTGTTTACGCCCCCATTCGGCACCTGCGTCTTTATGGCCAACAGCTATTCCAAGCAGCCTGTGACCTCCATTGTTAAGGAGTGCCGGTGGTTCTACGTCTTTGGTCTGGGGGCTATCTTCCTGGTTACCTACGTCCCAGACTGCGTTCTTTGGATTCTCAACTTTGTAAGCGGCTGACATCCCCAATAAGCAGGCAATCCTGCAAATGAGAAAGAAGGAATTTTCATGATCAAACTCAGCGGCGGACAGGCCATTGTGAAAATGCTGGAGAATCTGGGCATTGAGCGCGCCTTCGGCGTGCCCGGCTTCCAGGCGCTGCCCTACTACATGGCCATTCTCCACAGCAGCACCATGAAGCACGTGCTGGTGCGCAACGAGCAGGCGGCGGCCTTTGCCGCCGACGCCTACTTCCGGGCCTGCGGCAAGGTGGCGGTATGCGACGCCACCTGCGGCCCCGGCGCCACCAACCTGGTAACCGGTCTGGCGGAGGCCTACCACGCCTCCATTCCGGTGCTGGCCGTCATCTCCAACGTGGTCTCCACCAACGCCGGCCGGGGGGCCAACATGGAGACCCGGCAGGACGAGGCCCTGGGCCTGTTCGCCAAAGACGTGGTCTTTATCCGCACGGTGCGCCGGGTGCCCGAGCTCATCCGCAAGGCCTTCCACACGGCGGTGGACGGCCGGCCGGGCCCGGTGATCATCGACATGCCGGAGGATATCTACTACGACGAGTACGAGTTTGACGAGGGGGACTTTGTGGTGTACGACACCAACACCTCCCCCGCCGACCGCTTTGTCCCCGAGCCCGCCCGTGTGGCCCAGGCCCTGGACGCCCTGCGCCGGGCCGAGCGCCCGGTGATGCTGTGCGGCGGCGGCGTACATAACTCGGGGGCTCAGCAGCAGGTGCAGGAGCTGGCCGAGCTGCTGGGCATGCCGGTGGCCACCACCATCAGCGGCAAGGGCTCCATTCCCGAGGATCATCCCCTGGCCCTGAACGTGTACGGCCGCTACTTCCGCTACGCCAATGAGTTTATCCAAAAGGCCGACGTGCTGCTGGTGGTGGGCAGCCAGCTGGCGGAGATGTCCACCATCCGCTGGTCCCTCATTCCGCCCACCGCCAAGATCATCCACCTGGAGGTGCGTCCCGAGGCCATCAGCAAGTCCTACCCCACCCAGTATCCCCTGCTGGGCGACGCCAAGGCCACCCTGGAGCAGATGATCGCCCTTTTGAAGGCCGAAGGCGTGGAAAAGCCCGCCCATCCTCCTGTGTGCGACGAGATCGCCCAGGCGGCGGCCGCCTGGCGGGAGCGGGTATCCGAGAAGATTGACGACGAGGGCACCCCCATCAACATCGCCCACATGCTGGACGTGCTGTCCAAATACGCCCCCGACAACGCCATCCTGGTGGGCGACGGCGGCTTCGCCGCCCACTGGTCCAGCTGCTTCTGGACGGTGAAGAGCAACCAGGGCCGCCACTACATTGCCAACCGGGGCCAGGCTGCCATCGGCTTCGGCCTGCCCGGCGCGGTGGGCGCCAAGGTGGCCGCCCCGGACAAGCCGGTGATCACCCTCAGCGGCGACGGCGGGCTGGGCTACTCGGTAATGGAGCTGGAGACCGCCGTGCGCAACAAGCTGCCCATCATCCTCATCGTGGTGAACAACCAGTGCTTCGGCTATGTGAAGGCCCTGGAGCACTTCCAGTTCGGCGAGTACATCGCGGTGGATCTGGAGGACGTAAACTACGCCGAGATGGCCAAGGTGCTGGGCTGCCATGGGGTGCGCATCACCGACCCCAAGGATCTGGACGCCGCCTTCCAGGACGCCTTCCGGCGCACCGACGTGCCCAGCGTCATCGAGGTGCTGGTGACCACCGACCCGGCCCAGATGCTCCCCGGCAAGGACAACCGCCTGAAAAACCAGAAGTAACCGCCCCTCTCCGGCCCCGCGGAGCCCGGCGCGGCCCCCCGCGCCCCTTCCCCCCGGCTGTGCGGGGCCCCCTCTCATACAGCAAAGCGCCCCCGGCTCTCAAAGAGAGCCGGGGGCGCTTTGGATGTTCCGTACAAAGTTACTTCTTGCAGGCCACGGCCTTCCTGGCCTTCTCCGCGATGGCCTGGGGGGTGAGGCCGTAGTGCTCCAGCACCAGGGGGGCCTTGCCCGAGCGGCCGAAGGTGTCCTCCACCCCGTGGCGCAGTACGGGCACCGGGCAGGCCGCCGCCAGGCAGCCGGCAACCGCCTCGCCCAGGCCGCCGATGATGTTGTGCTCCTCGGTGGTGACCACCGCACCGGTCTCCCGGGCCGCCTGGATGAGCAGCTCCTCGTCCAGGGGCTTGATGGTGTGCATGTCGATGACCCGGGCGTCAATCCCCTCGCCGGCCAGCAGCTCGGCGGCCTGGAGGGCCATCTGCACCATCATGCCCACCGACACGATGGTCACGTCCTTGCCGGGGCGCAGCACGGCGCCCTTGCCCAGCTCAAACCGGTAGCCGGGGATGGCGTCGGTAACGGTCTCCACCGCCAGACGGCCCAGGCGCAGGTAGGCCGGCCCGTCGTACTCCGCCAGGGCGTTCACCGCCAGCTTCATCTCGTTGGCGTCGCAGGGGCAGCACACCAGCATGTTGGGCACCACCCGCATCAGGCCGAAGTCCTCGCAGCACTGGTGGGTGGCCCCGTCCTCGCCCACGGACAGGCCGCCGTGGGAGCCCACCACCTTCACGTTCAGGCGGGGATAGGCGATGGAGTTGCGCACCTGCTCAAAGGCCCGCCCGGCGGCGAACATGGCGAAGGTGGAGGCAAAGGGCTTCTTGCCGCAGGTGGCCAGGCCGGCGGCCACGCCCATCATGTTGCACTCGGCAATACCCATGTTGAAGAACCGGTCGGGGTAGGTCTGGGAAAACTTCTTGGACATGGTGGCGCTGGACAGGTCGGCGTCCAGGGCCACCACCTGGCTGTCCCGGGCGGCCAGCTCTACCAGCGCCTCGCCGTAGGCGGCGCGGGTTGCGATTTTCTCACCCATCTCACTTGCCCTCCTCTCTGGCCAGGGCGTCGCGCAGCTCCGCCATGGCCTTCTCATACTGCTCGTCGTTGGGGGCCTTGCCGTGCCAGCCGGCGTCGTTCTCCATGAAGGAGACACCCTTGCCCTTCACCGTCTTGGCCAGGAGCACCGTGGGGGCCCCCTTGTGGGCGGCGGCGGCGGCGTAGGCCGCCTCCAGCTGGGCAAAGTCGTGGCCGTCCACCGGGATCACGTTCCAGCCGAAGGCCTTGAACTTCTCATCCAGAGGCTCGGAGGGCATCACGTCGGCGGTCTTGCCGTCAATCTGCAGGCCGTTCACGTCCACCAGGGCGCACAGGTTGTCCAGCTTGTACTTGGCCGCCGCCATGGCGGCCTCCCACACCTGGCCCTCTTCCACCTCGCCGTCGCCCAGGGCGGCGTACACCCGGTAGTCCTTCTTGTCCACCTTCCCGGCCAGGGCCATGCCCACCGCCGCGGAGATGCCCTGACCCAGGCTGCCGGTGGACATGTCCACGCCGGGCACATACACCATGTCCGGGTGGCCCGAGTAGTGGGCGGTGATGGAGCGGAAGAGCTTGATATCCTCCTCCGGGAAGTAGCCCCGCATGGCCAGCACGGCGTAGAGAGCGGGGGTGCAGTGGCCCTTGGAGAGCACGAAGCGGTCCCGGTTGGGGTCCTTGGGGTTGGCGGGGTCCACCCGCATCACATCGAAGTAGAGCTCCACCAGCGCGTCCATCACGGACAGGGAGCCGCCGATGTGCCCCGAGGCCGCGGTGTGTACCATCTCCATGGCCAGCAGGCGGCCCTTGGCCGCCGTCACTGCCAGTTGATGCAGCTTTGCCTGATCCATTTTTTCTTCCACCTTCCTTACATCACGTGTGTTCAATCTGCGTCCCTGCCGGGGTTCTGCGAAAAAACAGGGCCTGTTTTTGTTCCCGCGCCGAGGCGCAAGCCCGCAAACAGGCCCTGAAGCGGGGTGGCCGCGGCGGGCGCGGCCGCCCTATTTCTCCTTGAGCAGTTTTTCCGCCTGCTCCAGCAGCTCCAGCTGCTTGGGGAACATCATCCGCCTTGGGGTACGGCGCAGCATCTCGCTGCGCCAGTACTCCAGATCCTCCCGGGAGAGGTAGGGGAGCAGGACGGCACAGTGGTACTCCGCCGCCGTCATATACCACTCGCACTCCGACATGGAGCCCTTGGGCTTTGGGGTGAGCAGCAGGGCAACTCCCCGCATGGCCAGCTCCCGGCTGGTCAGGGGGTCCACCGGCTCCAGCTCGGCCAGCAGCCCGGCCAGCTCCCCGGTGAGGGCGGCCGTTCCCTCCAGAAAAGCGGTGTGCAGCGGCTCCGCCGCCTGGTCGTTATAGGAGAGCCAGCGCCGGAACATCCGGGCAAAATTCCGGCCCACGCCGCCCTGGGCGGCCTGCCGGGCATACTCCTCCGGATAGCGCGCATAGTGCTCCTCCAGCTGCGCCAGCACCGCTCCGGCCTGGACAGCCTGCTGCTCCGCTGTGCTCACGGCTCCTCCTCCCCATCGTCCGCCGGGTCATCCTGTACCCGGTCCTGCTGCTCCCACATACGCTGCATCCTGGCCTTGCCCCGCTTCCACATGCGCCAGGTCAGAAAGCCGATGATCACGCAGGCCGCCAGAAAGGCCGCCGCCGTGATCACCACCGTGGACAGCTCCACACCGGAGCCGCCCTGGCGGTACTGGCGCACCAGGTCAAAGACCAGCCAGAGCAGGTAGAGGATGGCCAGACCGTGGAGGGTCATGCGGATGTTGAGCCGGCGCTGATAGGAGATGGGATCGTCCTCCTCCGGCCGGGACGGAGACTGCCTTGCCATACCCTTACTCGTAGGCCCGGATGCCGTCCACCTTGGGCTGGGAGGCGCAACCCGGCTCAAACTCCGAGGTGAGGAAGGTCTCCGCCAGCTTCTCCATCAGGCGGATGCCGATGGTGAAGGCCCCAAAGCAGGCCACGTTGGCGTCGTTGCTCTTGCGGGCCCGCTCGGCGGAGTATACGTCGCTGAGCAGGGCGGCGTAGGCGCCCTTGACCTTGTTGGCGGCAATGGACACGCCCAGGCCGGTGCCGCAGATGAGGATGCCCCGGTCGTACTCGCCCTTGGCCACCGCGGAGGCCACCTTCACGGCGATGTTGGCGTAGATGGGGTCGTCGCTGCCCAGGTCGGTGACCTGATAGCCCTTGCCGGTGAGGAATTTGATAAGATCCTGCTTGGCCTGGGCGGCGTTGGGATCACAGCCGATGGCAACAGTATGCATGAAAGCTCACGTTCCTTTCTGTCCTTTAGTCCTCCAGGGCGGCCTTCATTCCGTCGGCCATGGCCTGGAGAATGATGCAGCAGGAGGTGGCGCCGGCGTCCAGCACGCCCCGGGAGCGCTCGCCCAGGCGGGAGGCGCGGCCGTACTTGGCCACCAGGTCCTTGGTGGACTCCTTGCCCGCCTCGGCGGCGGCCTTCATCTCGTCCAGGGCGGCGGCAAAGTCCTTGCCCTCGGCGGCGGCCTTCTTGATGCACTCGCAGGCGGGATAGAGGGTGTCCACCAGAGTCTTGTCACCGGGCCGGGCGTCCACAATGCCGTAGAGCCCGTCCAGGCCGGCCTGGAGCATCTCGCCGAACTTGGCCAGGGTGATCTCGTCCTCGTCCCCCTCGGCGTCCGACATCTCCATGAGGATGGTGCCGTAGATGGGGCCCATGGAGCCGCCGATCTTGTTGAGCAGCACCGTGCCCAGATCGAACAGGCCGTCGGAGAAGGAGGTCTCCCCGTCTCCCAGCTGCTCGGCGTACATGGTGAAGCCCTTGTTCATGTTCATGCCGTGGTCGCCGTCGCCGATGAGGCCGTCCACGTCGCCCAGGTACTGCTTGTTGTCCTGGATGCCCTTGACCATGGCCAGCAGGATGCCACGGCCCTTTTCATTCTTTACAACAGACATTGCTGCGCACCTCTCAATTCTGCTTCAGGCCCATGGTATAGGCCTCCATGTCCACCAGCTCCTTGAGCTCGTCGTCCAGCTTCATCACCGTCAGGGTGGCGCCCATCATCTCCAGGGAGGTGAAGTAGTTGCCCACATAGCAGCGGTGAATCTTGATGCCCTTCTCGGTGATCAGCTTCTCAATCTCGTTGTAGAGCACGTAGAGCTCCATCACCGGGGTGGCGCCCAGGCCGGACACCAGCACCGCCACCTCGTCCCCCGCCTCAAAGGGGTAGTCGGGCAGCACCACGTCCACCATGCGCTTGGCCATCTTGTCGGCGGTCTCCAGGGGGCAGACCTCGATGCCGGGCTCGCCGTGGTGGCCGATGCCCACCTCCATGGTGCCGTCCTTGATTTCAAAGTTGGGGTGGCCCACCGCGGGCAGGGTGCAGGGGGTCAGGCCGATGCCCACGCTGCGGCAGTTGTCAATGGCCTTCTGGGCGGCGGCGATGACCTCGTCCAGGCTGCCCCCCTGGGCGGCCTTGGCGCCGACGCACTTCCACATGAAGAGCTCGCCCGCCACGCCCCGGCGCTTCTCCCGCTGGTCCTTGGGGGCGGAGGCCACGTCATCGTTGGCCACCACGGTCTTGACGGTGAGGCCCTCCCGCTTGGCCATCTTCATCGCCATCTTCACATTCATGTTGTCCCCGGAGTAGTTGCCGTACAGGCAGGCCACGCCCTGGCCGCCGTTGGCCGCCCGGAAGGCCTCCAGGAAGGCCAGGGCGGTGGGAGAGGAGCAGATCTCGCCCACGGCGGCGGCGTCGCACATGTTCTTGCCCACGTAGCCGATAAAGGCGGGCTTGTGGCCCGAACCGCCGCCGGTGACCACGCCCACCTTGCCCTGCTTGGGGGCGTCCACCGCGGCGATGACGCCCCGGGGGTTGTCCTCGCTGGTGATGACATGCTTGACCATGTCCCCATGGCACTTCACAAAGCCGGCCAGCATCTCGTCGACGATATTATCAGGGTTGTTCAGAATCCGCTGCATGCTTGTATCCCCCAGTCCCTTATTTTATTTGATGGTGAAGCCGCCGTCAATAAGCAGATTGTGTCCGGTGATCATGCCCGCGCCCTTGCTGCACAGGAAAGCAATACCCGCGGCGATCTCCTCGGGCTCGGCAAAGCGCTCGGAGGGCATCTCCTTCTTGAAGGCGTCGCCCACCGGGCCGTCCCACGCCTTGTGGCCCAGGGCGGTGAGCACCACCGTGGGGGAGACGCAGTTGACCCGGATACCGTAGGCGCCCCACTCCTTGGCCATCACCTTGGTCATGGCAATGATGCCGCCCTTGCTGGCGCAGTAGGCCACATGCTTGTCCAGGGCGATGACGCCCGCCTGGGAGGCCATGTTCACAATGCAGCCCCCCGTCTTGTTGTCGATCATGTACTTGCCCACCGCCTGGGCCATGAAGAAGCTGGCCGAGAGGTTGATGGCGATGGTGCGGTTCCAGTCGTCGGCGCTGATGCTCTCGGCGTTCTCCAGGGCCACAATGCCCGCGCAGTTGACCAGAATGTCAATCTGGCCGAAGGCGTCCACGCCCGCCTGGATCACCTTGCCCGGGTAGTCCATATCGCACACGTTGCCGGGCACGCCAATGCAGTTGTCTCCCAGGGCCTTGGCCAGCTCGTCCACCTTGGGATTCAGGTCGGCCAGAACCAGGTTGACCCCCTTCTTGTGGAAAAACTCCGCGGTGGCATAACCAATGCCGGCCGCGCCGCCGGTGATGATTGCAGTCTTGCCCGCCAGGGAAAAGTCCAGATCCACGCCTTCATATTTCAGCATAGTATACCTCCACCTTTCACATTTCTTCCAGGGCATATCGGAGCACTGCCCGCCGCCGGAGCAGTGTTCCGATACGCCCTGGCGGTAAACAGGAGGAGAGGCGGACGGACTTTTCACCCGTCCGCCTCTCCGTCATAGCGACTTTAGAGCGCCGTGCAAACAGACATTGCTGCCGCTGGATTAATAACGGCCCACGTAGTCCTCATAGTTGTCGGGGGTGATCATCTCGAAGGGGATCCAGATCTCCTTCTCCACCTCTTCGCCGTTGATGACCTTCACAGCAGCCTCCAGGGCGCCGGTGATCTGACCCTCAGCGTTCTGGAAGTCGCTGGCGATCATGTCGCCGGTGCTCACGGCGGTCACAGCGTCGGTGATGCCGTCGATGCCGATGCAGGGGATGTCCATGCCGGCGGCGGTGATAGCCTGACGGGCGCCCAGAGCCATCTCGTCGTTCTCAGCCACGACAGCCTGAATCTGATCGCCGTAGGTGGTGATCCAGGTCTCCATGAGGGTCATGGCCTCGGAGCGGGACCAGTTGGCGGTGTTGTAGTCCAGGATCTTGATGTTGGGGTAGTCAGCCAGGACATTGTTGATGCCCTCCCAGCGCTGCAGCTGAGCGGACTGGCCCATGGGGCCCTCGAGAACCACGATGTTGAAGGAGTCGGTGCCCATGTAGTCGATCATGTAGTTCATGATCTCCTCGCCGGCGGACACGTCCTCAGAGCCCACATAGGCGGTGAGCTGGTCGCTGTTGACCATGGTGTTCACGCCGATGATGGGGATGCCGGCGGCCACGGCGGCGTCCACGCAGGCCACGCAGGCGTCAGCGTCCTGGGGGTTGAGGATGATGGCGTCCACGCCGTTGGTGATCATGGTCTCCACCTGGGAGAGCTGGGTGGCGGCGTCATTCTGGCCGTCATAGCCCACATACTCCACACCGTTCTCCTCGGCCCAGGTCTTGGCGGCGTTGTCCATGCGCATGCAGAACTCGGTCTGCAGGGTGTAGTAGGTGGCGCCGATGGACAGGCCGTCGGCGGTGCTGCCGCCCTCGTCGCCGCTGCCGGTCTCGGCGGGATCGGCGGCCTGGCTGCCGGTGGGGGCGGGGCTCTCGGTGTTACTGCTGTTGGAGCAGGCAGTGAACACCAACACCATCATGGAGACAGCCATGATGAGCGCAAGGATCTTGGAAAGCTTCTTCATTTCTTTTTCCTCCTTATTTTTTTTGGGTCTATTTTCAGCCGCTTCTGCGGCGGAAAACCGGAATCAGTCGGCGCTCAGGCCGTCCAGCATGACGGCGCCGATAACCACGAAGCCCTTGACGATGAGCTGGGCATAGTAGCTCACGCCCAGCATGTCCAGGCCGTTGGTGAGGCACTGCATGATGAGGATACCCACAATGGTGCCCCACAGGCGGCCCTTGCCGCCGGCCAGGCTGGTGCCGCCGATAACCACCATGGCAATGGCGTCGGTCTCATAGCCGTCGCCGGTGGCGGTGACGCCCGAGGTGACGCGGGCGGTGGTGATAACGCCGGCCAGAGCGGAGAGCACGCCGGAGATGACGTACACAGAGCAGATGATCCGCTTGGTGTTGATGCCCGAGACGTGGGCGGCATTCAGGTTGCCGCCCACGGCAAAGATGTAGCGGCCGTACCGGGTCTTATACAGCAGGGTAAAGCAGATAATGAGCACCACCGCCATGATGATGATGGGGATGGGGATGGGACCCACGAAGCCGTTGCCGATATTCTTGAAGCCGTCGGTCAGGCCGGGGATTGGCTTGGACTTTGTGATGAGGAAGGTCAGGCCCTGCGCGATACTCATGGAGCCCAGGGTTCCCACGAAGGCGGGCACCTTCAGGTAGGAGATGCACACGCCGTTGAACAGGCCGATGGCCAGGCCCATCAGCACGCCCACCATCACGGCGGCGAACCAGTGATAGCCCATGGTCGCCTGGGCGAAGTAGGCGGAATACATACCCGCACAGCCCATCATGGCGCCCACGGACAGGTCGATGCCGCCGGTGAGCACCACGAAGGTCATGCCCACGGCCAGCAGGCCGTTGATGGAGGCCATGCGCAGGATGTTGCGGATGTTGGCGCCGCTGATGTAGCGTCCGCCGTCGCTGAGCACGGTGAAGGCGATCACCAGCACCACAAGTCCGATAAGGGACCCATAGGTGGAAATAAACTGCTTGCCGGACATCCGGCTCCGCTTTATGGAGGCCGCCGCCGGAGTGGAAACGTTACTCATTTTCCAATCACTCTCCCCACTATTACATATACTGGAACTGCATCTTGACGATGGCCTCTTGGCTGAACTCCTCCCGCTTGAGCTCGCCGCTGTACTTGTGGTTGCTCAGTACGATGATGCGGTCGGACATGCCCATGGCCTCGGGCATCTCCGAGGAGATCATGATAACCGCGTTGCCCTCGGCCACGTAGTTGCACATAATCTTGTAGATCTCCGCCTTGGCGCCCACGTCGATGCCCCGGGTGGGCTCGTCGAAGATGATGATGCGGGGGTGGGTGATCATCCACTTGGCCAGCACCACCTTCTGCTGGTTGCCGCCCGAGAGGGATTTCACCGCCTGGCGCACCGTGTGAACCTTGATGCCCAGGTGATCCACCTCCTCATCTACCACGTGGTTCTCCTTCCGGTCCTGGAGCAGGCCGGTGCGCACAAAGTCGCTCAGGGCGGCCAGGGTGGTGTTGTGGTGCACGCTCATGGGGAGCACCAGGCCCTCTCCCTTGCGATCCTCGGTGACGTAGGCAATGCCGTGCTTGATGGCGTCCCGGGGACTTTTGAAGCTCACTTCCTCACCGTGAAGGGTGATTTTGCCCGACTCCGGGCGGGTCATGCCGAACAGGGAGTGCATCAGCTCGGTGCGTCCCGCGCCCACCAGGCCCACAAAGCCCAGAATCTCGCCCTTGTGCAGCTCAAAGCTGATGTCCTCGTACTGGCCGGGGAGGGTGAGATGCTCCACCTTGAGCACCGTCTCCCCGATGGGAACGGTGATCTTGGGGAACTGCTCCTTCAGCTCCCGGCCCACCATGCTGCGGATGAGGGTCTCGTTGTCCACCTCGGAGGTCTTCCAGGTGTTCACGTTGGTGCCGTCCCGCAGCACGGTAATCTCGTCGCAGATGCGGAAGATCTCGTCCATCCTGTGGGAGATGTAGCCGATGCCCACCCC
>CALWWS010000092.1 GCA_944385305.1 uncultured Oscillospiraceae bacterium
CCGGAGCTGTTGAGCAGGTCGGTGAGCTCCTGGGCGGTAAAGGTCACCGTCCAGTTGTAATTGTCAATTTTCCCGGCGACTGCGGCCTCGTAAGGATCCTCCTTGCCCACCAGATAGGGCACGTCGCTGCCCCACACGTTGACCGCGCTCTCCGTGGCCCCGCCGTCGCTGGAGAAGTATACCGTCTCCGCCAGGCTGCCGTTGTAGAAGGCGTACTCTCCCCTGGTCTCCTCCACCGCCCGGCGGCTGTTGTCGCTGGCGCTGGCAATGCCGCTGTACACCTGGCAATCGTTGGTATTGCACAGGTTAAAGCCCTGGCTGGCGTGCTTGGAGGAAATCAGGCTGCGGTAGGCGTAGGTGCGGGCGCACACCGCCTGGGCCTTGAGGGCCTCCAGAGGCCAGGAAGCGTTCATCTCATGGATGATCACACCCTGTACATAGTCCTCCAGCCCCACCACGTTCACTACCGTCAGGTTGCCGCCCCCGGTGCGCTGGTACTCAAAGCTGCCGTAATAGGTGTTGCCCCGGAAGATGGTCTCGGTCTTGACGCTCTCGTCCAGCCCCGGCTTGACGGCCAGACTGAGCCCGGCGGTGCTGTCAAACTGGAAGATCACCGTGCTGGTGCCGGTGACCACCACCGACACGCCGGCGGAGGAGGTGCCCACCACCGTGGCGGCGGTCAGCCCCAGGGCGGTCTGGGCGGCCAGGGCGGAGTCCTTGTCCAGATAGGCCCCTACCCGTACATAGTAGCTGCCGTCAATCCAGGCGGGAAACCCGCCCTGCACCCCGGAGGCGGCGGTGACCGCCTGCTGATAGTCGCCGTACACCTCAGGCAGCTGAAGGTGCCAGCAGCCCACGGCGATGTCCGAGGTGAGGGTGTCGTAGTATCCCCACCAGGAGCCGGATTTTGCATAATAGACGTTCTGGGTCTTTACCACCGAAATGGCGGTCTGGCTGGTGTAGCCCAGCTGCTGAAAGTTCAGATTGCTGTCAAAATAGCCCAGGCGGTACCCGCCGCCCACCTCATTGAGCAGGTTGGCCCCGGGCAGGGCGTTTCCGCCGTAAAACAACCCCACCCGCAGGGTGGGATCAATTGTAACGGCTGCCGCTCTCGCTGGAGCAAACCCAACCGCCAGACAGATTGCAAGGCAAAGTGCCGCAAATTGCATAAATTTTACATGCTTGACTTTTCTCATTTGTATCTTCTCACATCCCCTGTCCGGTTGACACCTTAGAATAAACTGTGGTACAATCTCTAAAACTGTATATCATAGAAATGCATGATAGAGGTTGCGGCTGTTCAAGACTAGCGCGGGGAGGGCTCCGGTGGCCCTGGGAACCGCGTCGAAAGGGGACGCCGCCGAAGGGAGCGCCCGCCCGGAGGGCCGTTTCCTGGCCGCCCGGTTAACAGCCGTGCGTCTGTCACCGCAGTTTTGGTGGAGCGCTGTCTGCTTTTGGCTTATTGTGTCGGGGCAACTGCCTTTGACATTATAGTACAAAATCAGCAGGTATGTAAACTGCTGATTTTCTTTTTATCTCTCCCTTTTATATCTTATTTGTCCAGTCTCAAATAAGCTGGCAATGGAATAGGATAAATCACGAACGATGGAGGTCATAGAGTTATGGAAAAGTATAAGGTAGGCGTCATTGGCGGGACCGGAATGGTGGGCCAGCGCTTCATTTCCCTCCTGGATCAGCATCCTTGGTTCCAGCTTACCGTCATTGCCGCCAGCAGCCGCTCCGCCGGCAAGACCTACGAGCAGGCCATCGGCTCCCGCTGGGCGCTGGACGTCCCCATGCCCGAGCAGGCCAAGAACATGGTTGTAATGAACGCCGAGGCGGACATCGAGAAGATCGCCGCCCAGGTTGACTTTGTCTTCTCCGCCGTGGACATGAAGAAAGAGGAGATCCAGGCTCTGGAGGAGGCCTACGCCAAGCACGAGTGCCCGGTGGTCTCCAACAACTCCGCCCACCGCTGGACGCCCGACGTACCCATGGTGGTGCCTGAGATCAACCCCGAGCACCTGGAGGTCATTCCCGCCCAGCGCAAGCGTCTGGGCACCCAGCGGGGCTTTATCGCCGTCAAGTCCAACTGCTCTTTGCAGAGCTATGTGCCCGCCCTGCACCCCCTTCGCTCCTTCGGGCTGGAGAACGTGCTGGTGTGCACCTACCAGGCCATCTCCGGCGCTGGCAAAACCTTTGAGAGCTGGCCGGAGATGGTGGACAACGTGATCCCCTACATCGGCGGCGAGGAGGAGAAATCCGAGCAGGAGCCCCTCAAGCTGTGGGGCAAGGTGGAAAACGGGGTCATCGTCAATGCCGACTCCCCCTGCATCACCGCCCAGTGCCTGCGGGTGGCCGCCTCCAACGGTCACATGGCTGCCGTATTCGTCTCCTTCGCCAATAAGCCCTCCATGGAGGAGATGAAGGATATCTGGCAGAACTTCAAGGGCCGCGCCCAGGAGCTGGAGCTCCCCTCCGCCCCCAAGCAGTTCCTCCACTACTATGAGCAGCCCGACCGGCCTCAGACCC
>CALWWS010000093.1 GCA_944385305.1 uncultured Oscillospiraceae bacterium
GTGGTGGGGAATATGATCCCTATTCCCTTCATTGTGGTGTATATCCGCAGAATTCTCAAGTGGATGCGCCGGCGTATCCCCCGGGTGGGGCGGCTGGTGGACAAGCTGGAGAAAAAGGCTCATCTGAAGGGGCGCACGGTGAGCCGGTACAAATACCTGGGCCTTTTTATCTTTGTGGCCATTCCCCTGCCCGGCACCGGAGGGTGGACCGGGGCGCTGGTGGCCGCCTTTCTGGACATGCCCCTGCGCCGGGCGGTGCCCTCCATTTTGTGCGGCGTGATTGCCGCCGGGCTGATTATGACCTTTCTCACCCACACGGTGACCACCGTGGTGACCTGATCCCCGCCGGGCGCATAGAATAGCCCGGAGGTGAGGCGGTTTGCAATCTGTCTGGGAGGCCGTGCTGGCTTTTCTGGCCGCCGGCGGGCTGCTGTGGCTGTGCCGGGCCCTCTTCGGCCGGCTGCTTGTGCCCACGTGGCGAACCCACGGCGGGGTATACGCCGTGGTGCCCGCCGCGGGAGACGGGGAGAACCTGGAGTACGATGTGAAAAGTCTGCTGTGGCTGCGGGGCGGGCAGCGGGCCCGCTTTACCATTGTCATTGCCGACCAGGGCCTCAACGAGATGGGACGGGCGGCGGCAGGGGCCCTTCTGGCCCGGGATCAGGGCGTGGTGGTGTGTCCCATGGAGGGGCTGAGCCAGTACCTGAGCAGCTGAATTTTGGTTGTAGAACCCCCTTTTTCGTGATAAAATGAGAGAGAAAGGGGTAGGATGTCCGTGGCGGAAGGGGAGCTGAACTACATAGAGGGCACGGTGGAGGCCGTCTTGTTCCAGAACAAGGAGAATGGCTACACCGTGCTCAAGCTGGACGCCGGCGAGGGGGGCGTTACCGTGGTGGGTTGTATGCCCGGGGCGGCCCCCGGCGAGGGGCTGGCCGTGCGGGGCAGCTGGATGTACCACGCCTCCTACGGAGAGCAGTTCAAGGCCGAGACGGTGGAGCGGCGGATGCCCGCCGGAGAGAAGGCGGTATTCGAGTACCTGGCCTCCGGGGCGGTGCGTGGCATCGGGGCGGCCACCGCCCGGCGGATGGTGGAGGAGTTCGGGGCGGACGCCCTCACCGTGCTGGAGGAGCACCCCGAGCGGCTGTGCTGCATCAAGGGCATTACCCGTAAGCGGGCCCTGGCCATGGGGGAGCAGTTCCGCCTCCAGATGGGCATGCGCCACCTGCTGGAGTTTTTGGGGGAGAATGCAATTTCCCTGCAGCTGGCCATGCCTCTCTACCGCCGCTACGGGGATGAGGCCCTGGAGGTAATCCGCTCCAACCCCTACCTGCTGGTGGACCGGGAGCTGGGGGTGGACTTTTCCCAGGCGGATGCCATGGCCCTGGAGATGGGCCTGGAGGGAGACGATCCCCAGCGCATCGAGGCCGCCCTTCTGTTTGAGCTTACCTATAACCTGGACAACGGCCATGTGTTTCTTCCCCGGAGCAAGCTGCTGCTGGCCACCTCCCAGCTCATCGGCGTGGAGGAGGAGCTGCTGGAGGACGGGCTGGAGGCGCTGCTGGAGCGGGGCGACGCGGTGGAGGAGCCGGTGGCCGGGCAGCAGGGCGTCTACCTGAGGCAGCTGCACCGGGCGGAGACCTATGTGGCCATGCGCCTGGGGGAGATGGCGGCGGGGAGCCGCTGTCCCCCTGACAATCTGGAACAACTTATCGACCGCATTCAGGCCGGACAGGGGATTGCCTACGCCCCCCAGCAGCGCCAGGCGGTGGCCCTGGCCGCCGAGAGCCAGGTGATGCTGCTCACCGGCGGGCCGGGGACGGGAAAGACCACCTGCCTGCGGGGGGTGCTGGCCCTGTTTGACCAGCTGGGGCTGGAGACTGCCCTGGCCGCCCCCACCGGCCGGGCGGCCAAGCGGCTGGGGGAGCTGTGCGGCACGGAGGCCTATACCATCCACCGCCTGCTGGAGACCCAGTACGACCCCCGCTCCGGGCAGCTCATCTTCGCCCACGACGAGAGCGATCCCCTGAAGGCGGACGCCGTGATTGTGGACGAGACCTCCATGGTGGACATCACCCTCATGCAGGCCCTGCTGGCCGCCCTGCGGAGCGACTGCCGCCTCATTCTGGTGGGCGACCCGGACCAGCTGCCCAGCGTGGGGCCGGGCAACCTGCTCTCTGATCTGCTGCGCAGCGGGGCGATCCCCGGGGTGCGCCTGTGCGAGATTTTCCGCCAGTCGGCCCGCAGCGCCATTGTGCAAAGCGCCCACCAGGTCAACCGGGGCGAGCTGCCCCCTCTGCGGGGCGCCGGGGACGACTTCTTCTTCCTGCGCCGCACAGATCCGGCCTGGGCGGCCCAGACCATTGTGGAGCTGGTGGCCGACCGGCTGCCCCGGAACATGGGGATTCCCCCTGACCAGATTCAGGTGCTCTCCCCCACCCGCCGGCGGCAGGCGGGCACCGCGGCTCTCAACCGGGCCCTCCAGGCGGCGGTCAACCCGCCGGGGGAGGGCAAAGGGGAGCGGCGCTTTGGGGAGTCGGTCTTCCGGGAGGGGGACCGGGTGATGCAGGTGCGAAACAACTACGACGTGATGTGGAAGCAGCGGGACGGCCTGAGTGCCGGCATGGGGATCTTCAACGGGGATATCGGCCAGGTGATCCAGGTGGATAACCGCAATGAGGTCATTACCGTGGACTTTGACGGCCGGGTGGTGGAGTACACCCCCGATATGCTGGGAGAGCTGGAGAGCGCCTACGCCATTACGGTGCACAAGGCCCAGGGCAGCGAGTACCGGGCGGTGATCCTGGCCGCCTGCGACGGGGCCCCCATGCTGCTCACCCGGGGGGTGCTTTACACCGCCATTACCCGGGCGCGGGAGCTGCTGATTATTGTAGGAGACGACCAGGTACTGGCCCGGATGGTGGCCAACAACCGCCAGCAGCGGCGCTACTCCGGGCTGCGCTGGCGGCTTGCACAGGGATAGAGAGGAGAACAGGGAAAATACAGAGGGAGGCGCCGGTATGGGAAACGGGTTTTTCAGTCACCTTTTGGATCTGCTCTTTCCGTCCAAGTGTGTGTTCTGCGGCAAAATTCTGGCCGGCGGGGAGCGGGACATCTGCGCCCGCTGCCAGGAGAGGCTGCCCTGGCTGGAGGGGGCGCAGGCAGAACAGTCCGGGGAGTTCTTCTCTCTGTGCGTCTCGCCCCTGCGCTATCAAAACGAGGTGCGCCAGAGCCTGCACCGCTATAAGTTCAAGGGCAGGCAGGGCTACTCCAAGGCCTTCGGCCGCCTGGTGGCCCAGTGCATCCACGACCACCTGGCGGGGAAGTACGATCTCATCTCCTGGGTGCCCCTGTCGGACAAGCGGCGGAAGGAGCGGGGGTACGACCAGGCCTTCCTGCTGGCCAGCGCCGCCGCCCTGGAACTGGGGGACGTGGCGGTGGAGACCCTGCGCAAGCGGCGCAACACCGCCGCCCAGTCGGGCATCCAGGGGGAGGAAGAGCGCCGGGCCAATGTGCTGGGGGCCTACGAGGGGGTGGACCCCGACCTGGTGAAGGGCAAGCGGGTGCTGCTGGTGGACGATATTATTACCACCGGCTCCACCATTGCCGAGTGCGCCCGGATTCTGCGCACTCTGGGGGCCAGTGACGTGGTATGCGCCACCCTGGCGCGGGCCCACTGAATTGTTTGTAAAATAAAGTTGAAAAAGCCAGATAAGCTCTGTATAATGTAGGGGATTAATTGCGGGTTTTTGGGCCAAAATAAAACAAAAGCATTTTGAGGTGCAGGTAATATGTTCAGCTTTACCAAAGATATCGGCATTGATTTGGGCACGGCGTCCATTCTGGTGTATGTAAAGGGCAAGGGCGTGGTGCTGCGGGAGCCCTCCGTGGTGGCCATCGACAAGAATACGGGCAAGCTGCTCAAGGTGGGCACCGAGGCCCAGCAGATGCTGGGGCGCACCCCGGGCAACATTGTGGCCATCCGTCCCCTGCGGGAGGGCGTCATCTCCGACTACGACATGACCGAGCGGATGCTCAAGGAGTTTATCCGCAAGGTGACCTCCTTCCGGCTCTTCAAGCCCCGTATCGTCATCTGCGTCCCCTCGGGCATTACCGAGGTGGAGGAGCGCGCCGTCATCGACGCGGGCATCCAGGCGGGCGCCCGGCGGGTGTACCTGATTGAGGAGCCCGTGGCCGCCGCCATCGGCGCGGGCATCGACATCGCCAAGCCCGACGGGCACATGATCGTAGACATCGGCGGCGGCACCAGCGACATCGCGGTTATCTCCCTGTCCGGCATTGTGGAGTCTACCTCCATCAAGATCGCCGGGGATCAGTTTGACGAGGCCATCGTGAAGTACATACGGCGTAAGCACAATGTACTCATCGGTGAGCGCACGGCGGAGGAGCTGAAGATGCAGATCGGCTGCGTCTTCCCCCGGCCGGAGGAGCAGACGGTGGAGATCAAGGGCCGGTGCCTCATGACCGGTCTGCCCCGGGTGTTCTCCGTATCCTCCAGCGAGATGATCGAGGCCTTTGAGGAGGTTTCCACCCGCATTCTGGAGGCTATCCACGGGGTGCTGGAGCGCACGCCCCCCGAGCTGGTGGCAGACATCTCCACCAACGGCATTGTGATGACTGGCGGCGGCAGCCTGGTGTGGGGCTTTGACAAGCTCATTGAGTCCCACACCGGCATTGAGACCCACGTGGCGGACGACGCCATTTCCTGCGTGGCCTACGGCACGGGCAAGAGCCTGGACAACGTGGGGGACATGCAGGACGGCACCATCAACCTCTCCCGCCGCAAGCAGATGAACTAAACACACAAAAAACGCCCTGGGGCGCGCACCGCGAGCCCCAGGGCGTTTTTGCGTAAACTCAGATTTCCGGGCCGGTGAGCTCCTCGCCCACGGTGTAGATGTCCCCCGCGCCCACGGTGAGAATGAGATCGCCGCTCCGGGCGATCTGCCGCAGGTGCTCGGCCAGCTCCTCCAGGGTGGGGAAGTAGAGACTGCCCGGGATCCTGGCTGCCAGGTCCCGGGAGGAGATGCCGATGTCGTTGGTCTCCCGGGCGGCGAAGATCTCAGCCAGCAGGGTGATGTCCGGCTGCTTGAGCACCTGGACAAAGTCGTCAAACAGGGCCTTGGTGCGGGAGTAGGTGTGGGGCTGGAAGGCGCAGATGATCCGCTCATAGCCCAGGTTTTTGGCGGTATCCAGCAGGGCCTTGAGTTCCCCGGGGTGGTGGGCGTAGTCGTCATATACCTGTGCGCCGTGGAAACTGCCCTTGTGCTCAAACCGCCTGCCCGCCCCCCGGAAGGCTCCCAGCCCGTCGGCCACCGCCTGGGGCGGCACCGCCAGGGCGATGGCGGCGGCGGCGGCGGCCAGGGCGTTTTTCACATTGTGCTCCCCGGGCACCTGGAGGCGGACGTGGGTAAACAGATCCCCCCGGTAGAGGATGTCGAACTGCGGCAGACCCCGCTCCCAGGTCAGATTGGCGGCCTGGACATCCCCCTGATGCAGACCGAAGGTGAGCACCGGGCGGGTCTCCCCGGCCAGGGTGTGCATGGTGTTCTCGTCGTCGGCGTTGGCCACAATCATCCCGTTTTCCGGCACCAGGTCGGCGAAGGTGCGGAAGGAGTGCTCCACGTCCTCCAGGTCGTGGAAGAAGTCCAGATGGTCGGCCTCGATGTTGAGGATCACCGCCACGGTGGGGAAGAAGGAGAGGAAGGAGTTGCAGTACTCACAGCTCTCCAGAATGATGGTGTCCCCGTGGCCCACCCGGTGGCCAGCCCCCAGCAGAGGCAGGGTGCCGCCGATCATCACCGTGGGATCCAGCCCGGCGGCCATGATGATGTGGGTGCACATAGAGGTGGTGGTGGTCTTGCCGTGGGTACCCGAGATGCACAGGGCGTTTTTATAGCTGCGCATAATGGCCCCCCAGGCCTGGGCCCGCTCAAACACCGGAATGCCCAGGGCGCGGGCCTGGGCGATCTCGGGGTTGGAGTCATGGACGGCGGCGGTGCGGATCACCAGCTCTGCCCCCTGGACGCTCTTGGCCCAGTGGCCGATGGTGACGGGGATGCCCAGGGAGCGCAGGTGCTTCACCGTGGCGCTCTCGTTCATATCAGAGCCCGTGATTACCATGCCCATCCCCTTGAGCACCTCCGCCAGGGGGGACATGGACACTCCGCCGATGCCCACCAGGTGGGCCCGGCGGCCGGGGGCGATGTAGTTGTGGATGCTGGTAGATGCCATGGGGTTTACACACCCTTTGTTCAAGATTATAATAATTTTTATAAGGCCTATCTATTATAAACCATTATAGGCGCTTGGCAAGAGAAAGATACCAAAAAGGGGAGAGAAAAATGGCGGATTGGCCCATTCCGGCCCAGGTGCAGGGGTGTATGGAGGTTCTGCGCCGGGCGGGCCACGCCGTCCACCCGGTGGGGGGGTGCGTGCGGGATCTCCTGCTGGGGCGCACGCCGGGGGATTTTGACCTGTGCACCTCCGCCCGGCCGGAGCAGGTGATGGCCCTCTTCCCCCGCACCGTGCCCACCGGGCTGCGCCACGGCACGGTGACTGTGCTGACAGAGGGGGGCGGCGGGGTGGAAGTGACCACCTTCCGCCGGGAGGGGCGCTACGGCGACGGGCGCCACCCGGACGCAGTGTCCTTTGACGTGGGCCTGGAGGAGGATCTGGCCCGCCGGGATTTTACCGTCAACGCCATGGCCCTGGACGAGGAGGGCGGGGTGATCGACCCCTTCGGCGGCCGGGGGGATCTGGCGGCGGGGCTGATCCGCTGCGTGGGAGATCCCGACAGGCGCTTTGCCGAGGACGCCCTGCGGATGTTCCGGGCGGTGCGCTTTGCCGCCCAGCTGGGCTTTGCCATAGAGGGGGAGACCCTGGCCGCCGTGGGCCGGAACGCCTGGCGGGCGGGGCAGGTATCGGGAGAGCGGATTCTGGCGGAGATGGAAAAGATCCTGCTCTCCCCCGCGCCGGAGCGGGCGGGGGATCTCATCCGCCTGGGGCTGCTGGAGCACCTGCGACCGGGCCGGGCATGCCCCGGCCTGTCCGCCCTGAGCCAGACGGAAGCCGCCCCAGGCCCCCGGTGGCGGGCCTTTTGCAGGGCGGCGGAGTTTCCCATTGAGGTGCTGCCCGTCTCCCGCGCCCTGCGCCGGGCGGTGCGCTGCCCGGAGATGGAGCTGGTGCACCGGCTGGCCCTCACCGGGGGAGAGCTGGCCGGACTGGGCTTCCGGGGAGCGGAGATTGGCCGGGCACAGCGGGAGCTGGCCCGCCATGTGCTGGCTCACCCGGAGGACAACACCCGGCCCAGGCTGCTGGCCCTTCTGAAGCGCACGGACGGAGGGACGTGAGGACAGGGGGATTTTTCCGCCGGGCCGGAGGGAGAAAACGGTGGCGTATCCAACGGCCTTATGGTATACTGTTGACCACCGGGGCGGGCCTTTGCCGCCGGGAAGGAGGAGCGGGGATGGAACCCATGATGATTGTATGGCTGGTGGCCCTGATTGTGTTTGCCGTGGGCGAGGGGCTGACGGTGGGCCTGACCTCCGTGTGGTTTGCGGTGGGGTCCCTGGGGGCCCTGATTGCCGCCGGACTGGGGGGCGGGCTGTGGGTGCAGATTGCGATCTTCCTGGTTTTGTCCGGCCTGTCCATGCTGCTGCTGCGGCCCCTGGCGAAGAAGTACCTCAAGCCCGGCTATACCGCCACCAACGCCGACCGGGTCATCGGCCAGGTAGGCGTGGTCACCCAGACGGTGGATGAGCTGGCGGGCACCGGTGAGGTGCGCATCTCCGGCCAGGTGTGGAGCGCCCGAGTGAACAGCCAGGAGGGATCCATTCCCGTGGGAGAGAAGGTGCGGGTTCTGGACATCAGGGGGGTCAAGGTCCTGGTGGAGCCCCTGGCGGAGCATGAGCGCAATAAGGAGGGTGTTTGATGGAAGGGATTATCGGTAAAATTATTGTCATTGTTCTGATTATTTTAGTCCTGGCTGTTCTGGCCACCAACATCCGGGTGGTACCCCAGTCCCGGGCCTTTGTCATTGAGCGGCTGGGCGCCTTCCAGACCATCTGGGAAGTGGGACTGCACTTCAAGATCCCCTTCCTGGAGCGGGTGGCCAAAAACGTGTCTCTGAAGGAGCAGGTGGTGGATTTCCCGCCCCAGCCGGTGATCACCAAGGACAACGTGACCATGCAGATCGACACGGTGATCTACTTCCAGATCACCGACCCCAAGCTCTACACCTACGGGGTGGAAAATCCCATGTCCGCCATTGAGAACCTCACCGCCACCACCCTGCGCAACATCATCGGAGATCTGGAGCTGGACCAGTCCCTCACCAGCCGAGACCACATCAACTCCCAGATGCGGGCCATCCTGGACGAGGCCACCGACAACTGGGGTATCAAGGTCAACCGGGTGGAGCTGAAGAACATCATGCCTCCCCGGGATATCCAGGAGTCTATGGAGAAGCAGATGCGGGCCGAGCGGGAGCGCCGGGAGGCCATCCTTCAGGCTGAGGGGCAGAAGCAGTCCCAGATCCTGGTGGCCGAGGGCGAGAAGCAGTCGGCCATTCTCCGGGCGGACGCCGCCAAGCAGGCCGCCATCCTCCAGGCCGAAGGCGCCAAGCAGGCCAAGATTTTGGAGGCCGAGGCCCAGGCGCAGGCCATTATGAAGGTGCAGCAGGCCACCGCCGACGCCATCAAGCTCATCAACGAGGCCCAGCCCGGGGACGGGGTGATCAAGATCAAGGCCCTGGAGGCCTTTGCCGCCGCCGCCAATGGAAAGGCCACCAAGATCATCGTCCCCAGCGAGATCCAGGGCCTGGCCGGGCTGGCCGCTGCTGCCAAGAGCATCTTTGACACCGAGGACCCCCATGCTCCCAATTCAGGGAACCCCTGATTTTATCACAGATATCCAACACACTGCCTCCCTCTGGCCGCAGCGCCGCTGTCTGGCCGGGGGGAGGCTTTTTGCCCTCCTTTCCCCTGTGGACAGGCAAAAAGCCCAGACAGCGCGCATAAGGATAGTGGGACGAGGAGGGCGATGGCATGGGGCGCAGGGGGAAGCGGGAGAGCATTCTGGAGCGAACGGCGGAGGTGTTTGACCTGCCGGGGGACGTGGTGGCGGGGCTGCCCAGAATTGAGATCACAGGCAGCCGGGAGCTGCGCATGGAGAACCACAAGGGCATTCTGGCCTACGGCACGGAGGAGATCCACATCAATGGGGGAAAGCTGATTGTGCGGGTGCAGGGCGCGGGGCTGGAGCTGCGGGCCATGAATGCCGGTCAGCTGCTGATCACCGGAGAGATCCGGGCAATCCATCTGGACTGAGGGGGAAGGCCGGTGCTGCAAAAGCTCATCAACTGCCTGCGGGGCAGCGTGCGCCTGGAGGTGTCCGGCGCCTTTCCCGAGCGCTTTGTCAACCTGTGTGCCCAGCGGGGCATCCCGTTTTGGGGGATGGAGTGGCTGGACGCCAACACCCTGCGCCTGACGGTGACCCGGGGGAGCGCCCGGGCGGCTGCCGGCCTGGGGGAGCGGGTACAATGTGAGGTGAGGGAGCTGTCCGGCGCGGGGATTCCCGACTTTCTGGGCCGCTTTCGCCGGCGGTACGCCCTGCTGGTGGGGCTTGCCCTCTCCCTGGCGGCGGTGTGCGTGCTCTCCCGGTTTGTGCTTACCATCGACGTGGAGGGAAATCAGAGCGTGTCCACCGTGGAGATCCTCACCGAGCTGCGCCGGCAGGGCCTGCGGGTGGGGGTGTACGGCCCGGGCCTGGACACGGTGCAGGTGAGCAACCAGGCTCTGCTGCAGCTGCCTGAGCTGTCCTGGATGTCCATCAACCTCCACGGCACCCGGGCCGAGGTGCTGGTACGGGAGGCCATCCCCAAGCCCGAGCTGGCAGACGACGAAACCCCGGGGAATGTGGTGGCCCAATCGGGGGGGATCATTACCCGCATGGAGGTGCTCTCGGGGGAGCCTGTCTTCCAGGTGGGGGATACGGTGGCGGCGGGAGAGGTGGTCATCGCCGGCAACGTAAAGATTGAGGGCCCGGAGTACGGGGGCGGCGTGGACCTGGGCTGGAGCCAGGTGCGGGCCGCCGGGCGGGTGTACGCCCGCACCTGGCGTACTCTGGAGGCGCAGATCCCTCTCCAGGCCCGGATAAAGCAGTACACCGGCCAGGAGGAGCGGCACTATATTCTTACCTTTTTGGGACGGCGGTTTAATTTTTTCGGAAAGAGTGGAATTCATTTCCCCAAATATGATAAAATAAGCGAAACCTGGACAGCCGCGCTGCCCGACGGCCGGGAGATGCCCCTGGCCGTCACCCGGGAGACGGCGCGGGCATACACCACCGTCTGCGTATCCGTCAACCAGGAGCAGGCCCGCCTCCTGCTGGAGCAGGCCCTGCTGGAGACGCTGGAGCGGGAGGTGGGAGAGGGCGAGGTGCGCAGCACCGCCTTTTCCTCCTCTGTGGAGGAGGGGGTGCTCCGGGTCACCCTCCAGGCGGAGTGTGCCGAGGAGATTGGGGAGTTTGTCCCCCTCTCCTCCGGGACGGGGCAGGAGAGCCCGCCCCAATCTGAATACAAATGAGGCGTATCCATGATTGAACAGACCATCAGTCTGGAGCGGATGGAAGAGGCGGCCAGCCTCTTCGGCTCCTTTGACGAGAACATGAAGATCATCGAGCACGAGCTGTCCGTCTCCGTGGTGGGCCGGGGAGATCAGCTGAAAATCTCCGGTGAGGCGGAGAACGTGATGCACGCCGTCAAGGCGGTGGAGGGACTGCTGTCCCTGGCGGGGCGCAAGGAGAGCATCACCGAGCAGAACGTGCGCTATATCATTAACCTGGTGCGGGCGGGCAACGAGCAGCACATCAACGACATCGCCCGGGATGTGCTGTGCGTCACCGCCAAGGGCAAGCCCATCAAGGCCAAGACCCTGGGGCAGAAGCGATATGTGGACGCCATCCGCAAAAATACCATTACCCTGGGCATCGGCCCGGCGGGCACGGGAAAGACCTATCTGGCGGTGGCCGCGGCGGTGGCCGCCTTCCGGGACAAGCAGGTCAACCGCATTATCCTCACCCGTCCGGCGGTGGAGGCGGGGGAGCGGCTGGGCTTCCTCCCCGGGGATCTCCAGTCCAAGGTGGACCCCTACCTGCGCCCTTTGTACGACGCACTGTTTGACATGCTGGGGGCGGAGGTGTACAACAAGTACCTGGAGCGGGGCAGCATTGAGGTGGCTCCCCTGGCCTACATGCGGGGGCGCACCCTGGACGACAGCTTTATCATTCTGGACGAGGCCCAGAACACAAGCCGGGAGCAGATGAAGATGTTTCTCACCCGGCTGGGCTTCGGCTCCAAGATTGTCATCACCGGCGACATCACCCAGATTGACCTGCCGGGGGACAAGGTCTCCGGGCTGAAGGAGGCCATGCGGGTGCTGGACGGGGTGGAGGACATCTCCATCTGCAAGCTGGGGGAGGCCGACGTGGTGCGCCACGTCATCGTCCAGCGGATTATCAAGGCCTATGAGGCCGACGAGAACCGGCGGGCCAAAAAAGAGGGGCGCAGAGTATGAGCCATGAGATTCTTATCGAGACCGAGGCGGACGGGGCGGAGGAGTACGCCGCCCTGCTGCGGCAGGTGATTCCTGCCGCCCTGGACGCTCAGGGGGTGGATGTGCACTGCGAGGTGGACGTGCTGTTCACCGGTGACGAGGGGATTCACCAGATCAATCTGGAGCAGCGGGGGGTGGACGCCCCCACCGACGTGCTCTCCTTCCCCATGTTCGACCTGGAACCCGGAGAGATCCCCAGCGTGGAGGACGCCGACCCGGGCACCGGCCTGGTGCCCCTGGGGGATATGGTGCTCTCCCTGGAGCGGGCCAGGGCCCAGGGGGAACAGTTCGGCCACGGTACCCGCCGGGAGGTGGCCTACCTGGCGGTGCACTCGGTGCTCCACCTGCTGGGATACGACCACATGGACGAGGGGCCCATGAAGGCCCAGATGCGGGAGCGGGAGGAGGCCATCCTGGAGGCTCTGGGCATTGTCCGGGCGTAACCAAAATAAAATTGCTCAAGAAAGTTGAGGATCACCTATGGAAATCAAAAAATCCGGCATGATAAGTATTGTGGGGCGGCCCAATGTGGGTAAGTCCACCCTGACCAACGCCCTGGTGGGGGAGAAGATTGCCATTGTCACCAACAAGCCCCAGACCACCCGCAACCGGATCTGCGCGGTGGTCAACCGGGGGGAGTGTCAGTTTGTCTTTCTGGATACCCCGGGGCTGCACCGGGCCCGCACCAAGCTGGGGGACTATATGGTCAACGTGGTGCGCCAGAGCGTGGCCGACGTGGACGCGGTGGTGCTGCTGGTGGAGCCCATCCCCCACATCGGCGGCCCCGAGGCGGAGCTCATCGCCCGCATTAAGCAGCTGGGCGCTCCGGCGGTGCTGGTGATCAACAAAATGGACACGGTGGAAAAGCCCGAGCTGCTTGCGGTGATGCAGGTCTACGGCCAGGCCCACGACTTTGCCGCCATCCTGCCCATCTCCGCCAAGAGCGGGGAGGGGGTGGAGCAGCTGCTGGAGCTGCTCCGGGAGTTTCTGCCCGAGGGACCCCAGCTCTTCCCGGAAGATATGGTCACCGACCAGCCCGAGCGGCAGGTGTGCGCCGAGATTGTGCGGGAGAAGCTGCTGCTCTGCCTGGACAAGGAGATCCCCCACGGCACCGCCGTGGAAGTCACCCGCTTTTCCCAGCGGGAGGACGGGATCATCGATCTGGATGTGACCATCTACTGCGAAAAGGAGAGTCACAAGGGGATTATCATTGGCAAGGGCGGCGCTTCCCTGAAGAAAATCTCCTCCCTGGCCCGGGCGGATGTGGAGCGCTTTATGGGCGAGAAGGTATTTTTACAGACCTGGGTGAAGGTGAAGGAGAACTGGCGGGACAATGTCAACCTGATCCGGAATTTCGGGTATCGTGACGAATAGGGAAAGATAAATTTACCGCTCATAAGCGCCGGGCGGCGGGCCAACCTAAGACCAGAGGGGGGTGCGCGGCGTGGACAGCGAGAGCTTATGGCGGCTTTTCTGGCAGACCGGACTGCCCCAGGCGTACTGCCTGAGCCGTCTGGTGAGGGAGAAGGAGCGGGAGGAGGAGAAGGCGGCCCAGGCCCGGCGCACGGCCTGAGCCGCCCTCCCCGGTACATAGGCGGAGGGAAGAGATGCACATCACAACCCAGGGGCTGGTGCTCCGGGAGGTAAACTACAAGGAGTCGGACAAGATCCTCACCGTGCTCACCGCCGGAGAGGGCAAGCGCACGGTGAAGGCCCGGGGCTGCCGCCGCAAGGGCAGCCAGCTGGCCGCCGCCGCCCAGCTGCTGGTCTACTCGGAGATGACCCTGTTTGACTACCGGGATCACTGTACCCTCAGCGAGGCCTCCACCCTGCGGGAGTTTCGCGGCTTGCGGGAGAATATCACCCTGCTGGCCCTGGGCTCCTACTTTGCGGAGGTGGCGGAGACAGTGGCCCAGGAGGGCAGGGAGGATCCCGGAGTGCTCTCCCTGATTCTCAACTCTCTCTACGCCCTGGACGCCCTGGGCAAGCCGCCGGCGCTGGTGAAGGCGGCCTTTGAGCTCAAGCTCATGTGCCTCATCGGGTATGAGCCGCTGCTGGACGCCTGCGCCGTGTGCGGCCTGCCCCACCCGGAGCGGCCCGCCTTCCACCTCAGGCAAGGGGTGCTCCACTGCGCCGCCTGCCGGGAAGGAGCGGGGCCGGGAGAGAGCGTGTCCCTGGACGGCGGAGCTCTGGCCGCCATGCGCCATATTGTCTACGGCGACCCCAAGCGGCTGTTCTCCTTCCAAATCGGGGCGGAGAGCATGGGGCGGCTGGGGGCTGCCTGCCAGGGCTTTCTTCTCACTCAGCTGGAGCGGGGCTTCCGCACCCTGGACTTCTACCGCCAGCTGGCGGGGACAATTTGATGCAGAAAAAAGCGCCCGCCGGAGGGTTAAGCCCCATAGGTACACAATGTGAACCTATGGGGCTTAACGCCGTGTATGGGGAAGATTAGGGCTTGTGGAACACCACAAGCTTTAATTTCTTATTGAGCAGATAACTACTGGCTCTCGCAAAAGTGGTAAGTTTTCTACCCACGGACAGCAGTGTATGGTCTGCAAAACCAATGATAAGGCATTTATTGAAATACAAATATTCCAGTGGCTTTTCACGCTAACTTGTGGTATGTTGTCTTGCTGCAAGGAGGTAGAGCATATGAACAACGCCCTGAAAAAATTATACTACAGATTTTACACGCCACTGCCTATGGCAGAGTCTGAGCAGGAAATTGAAACTTGCCACCAACAACTCATTGAGAGATTGGAAAAGCCAGAGAGAAAGCTGGTGTTGCGGATCATGGACGCACAGAACCT
>CALWWS010000094.1 GCA_944385305.1 uncultured Oscillospiraceae bacterium
TACAGCGCCATGAACGAGCACGACGAGGCCCAGTACGTGGCCGCCCAGATCCTGGCCGACTACTCCGCCGGGCACACCTGGAGAGAGCACGCGGTGCTCTACCGCATGAACGCCCAGTCCAACCAGCTGGAGCAGGCCCTCAAGCGGGGGGGCATTCCCTACAAGATCATCGGGGGCATCCGCTTCTTCGACCGGGCGGAGGTCAAGGACATGCTGGCCTACCTGTGCGCGGTGAACAACCCGGAGGACGATCTCCGCCTGGAGCGCATCATCAACAATCCTCCCCGGGGCATCGGCCCCACCACGGTGGAGCGGGCCCAGGCCCTCGCCCGGGAGGGGGGCGTCTCCCTCTGGCAGGTGGTCAGCCGCCCCCGGGAGTACCCCGAGCTGCAAAAGGCCGCACCCCGTCTGGCCCAGTTTGCCGAGCTCATCGAGTCCCTGCGCCGCCTGGCGGGGGAGCTCTCCCTGCCCGACTTCTACGAGGAGGTCATGCTGCGCACGGGCTACACCGTCATGCTGGAGCAGAAGAACACGGTGGAGGACCGCACCCGCCTGGAGAACGTGCGGGAGCTGCTCTCCTCCATCCAGAGCTACCTGGAGGGGGCCGACGAGCCCTCCCTGGCGGGCTTTCTGGACGAGATCGCCCTGTACACCGACCTGGACAGCCACGACCCCAGCGAGGACTGCGTGGTACTCATGACCATGCACGCCGCCAAGGGCCTGGAGTTCCCCACGGTGTTTGTGGTGGGCATGGAGGAGGGGATCTTCCCCGGCATCCGGGCCATCGGGGAGCCGGAGGAGATGGAGGAGGAGCGGCGGCTGTGCTACGTGGCCATGACCCGTGCCAAGCAGCGCCTGCACCTCACCTGCGCCCACCAGCGCATGCTCTTCGGCCGCACCCCGTCCAACCGGCCCTCCCGCTTCGTGGGGGAGATCCCGCCCCAGCTGCTGGAGCAGAGCGGCCGGGACTTCCGATCCCCCTCCCGCGCCGGGGAGGAGAACGTACACCGCTCGCCCCGGCCCCGCCCCACCTTCGACCGGGGCTACTCCGGCCCCTCCGCCGCCCCCGCGCCCCGTACAGTACCGGGGGCCGCCCGTCCCGCCTCGGGCGGGGGGGCCGCCCTGCCCGCCCTGTCCGCCGGGGAGCGGGTGACCCACCGGGCCTTCGGGCCGGGCATGGTGATCAAGGTCAGCCCCATGGGCGGGGACGCCCTCGTGGAGATCGCCTTTGACAAGGTGGGCACCAAAAAGCTCATGCTCAAGTCCGCCGCCCCCTACCTCACCAAGGGGTAAGAGGCTGGTTCCCCTCCAGCAGCTGGGCAAAGCTGCCGATCACCCGGTGGCACACCGCCCGCAGCTCCCCCTCGTAGGGGGCGTAGAAGGGGTCCAGCACCCCCACCACCGTCAGCCCCGCCTCCCGGGCGGCGGCGCAGGCGCCGGGGGAGTCCTCAAAGAGGGTGCACCCCTCCGGCTCCACCCCCAGCCGCCGGGCGGCCAGGCGGAAGGTCTCCGGCTGGCGCTTGTCCATCCCCAGCTCCTGGACGAACACGCAATCTTCAAAAAAGCCCCCGATGCCGTGGCGCGCCAGGGCGGCGGCGCACAGGTCGGGCAGGCAGGCGGTGAGCAGGGCCATTCGCTCCCCCTGCCGGGCGCACTGCTCCAGAAACGCCCGCGCCCCCGGCTTGAGGGGCACCTGGCGGGCGTAGGCCTCCCGGGCCAGCTCGGTCCACTCGTCCATAATGGCCCGGTCGCTCATGGACAGGCCGTAGTACTCCCTTGTGTAGGCCGCCGCCTGGGGGAAGATGCAGTGGGCCACCGTGTGGCTGTACTCCGCCGTGGGCTCCAGGCCCCGGCGGCCCAAAAACTCCACATCCACCCGCTCCCACACCCCGTTGGAGTCGGCCAGGGTGCCGTCAAAGTCGAAAAAGATCATATCCAGAACCTCCAGGGAAAGTGTACCGCCTCCTGGGCGTAGTCGATGCCGATGCGTTTGCCCGCGCGGATGGGGGGACAGGGCGCGCCGTCGTCCCACACGGAGATCACATCCCCGGTGAGGGGCGCTCCGTTCTCCTCCCGGGTGATTCCCAGGGCGCGGCACAGCTTGCCCGGCCCGTCGGCCAGGCCCCTGCGCTGCCGGGGGGTGAGCTCCTCCCAGCTCCGGCCGTACCGCTCCAGGGCCATCTCCGCCCGCCCATCCAGGGGCTCCACGCCCCGCAGCAGCACGGCGCAGGGCTCTCCCTCGGCCTCGGTGACGCAGTTGAGGCAGTGGTACATGCCGTAGATGAGATAGACGTAGGCGGTGCCCGGCGGGGCGAAGAGAGTCTGGGTGCGGGGGGTGCGGCGGCAGCCGTAGGCGTGGCAGGCTTTGTCCATGCGGCCGATGTAGGCCTCCGTCTCGGTAATCCGCCCGGCGCGCACCACGCCGTTTTGTACGTGTACCAGCCGCTTGCCCAGCAGATCCCGGGCCACCGTCAGCGTGTCCCGGTTGTAAAATTCCCCTGTCAGCTTTCTCATATACCCACCCCGCCCTGATGTTTTCCCCAAGAGTTTACCACATCCAAAGGAGCCGTGACAACCTTGAACGAGACTGTAATGCGCCGCCTGGCCAAACCCATGCTCTTTGCCGCCGCCCTCATCTGGGGCTCCTCCTTCTTCATCATGAAGGGGGCGGTGGATGTGATCCCACCCTTCTACCTGCTGGCCGTGCGCTTCACCGGCGGGGCGGTGCTGCTGGGCCTGCTGTGCGGGAAGAAGTGGAGGCGCTGCTTCAGCCGGGACTACCTGTGGCGGGGCGCCGTCATGGGCGTGTTTTTGTTTTTGGCCTACTCGGTGCAGACCTTCGGCCTGCAGGGCACCACCCCCTCCAAAAACGCCTTTTTGACGGCGGTGTACTGCGTGCTGGTCCCCTTTTTCTACTGGCTGGTGATGCGCCGCCGGCCGGACCGCTACAACATCCTGGCCGCCGTGCTGTGCGTGGCGGGGGTGGGGCTTGTCTCCCTAAACGGGGATCTCACCGTCACCTGGGGGGACGGGCTGACCCTGGTGGGCGCGGTGTTCTACGCCGCCCACATCGTGGCGGTGGCCAAGGTGTCCCCCGGGCGGGATATCACCCTGCTCACCGTGTTCCAGTTCGCCTTCGCCGCCCTGTACGCCTGGGCGTGCGGCCTCATCGCCCAGCCCCTGCCCTCCGGCGCCATCCTCTCGGCCGACCTGGTGGTGCAGATGGCCTACCTCACCGTGATGTGCACCACCGTGGCCCTGCTCTTCCAGAACGTGGGCCAGGTCTGGTCCGACCCCGCCTCCGCCTCGGTGATCCTCTCCCTGGAGTCGGTGTTCGGCGTGGCCTTCTCCGTGGTGTGCTACGGCGACCCGGTGACGGTGCGCCTGGCGGTGGGCTTTGCGGTCATCTTCGCCGCGGTGGTGTGCTCCGAGACCAAGCTGTCCTTCCTCCGGCGAAAAAAGGAGTTGACACCGGGGGAAAAGGCGGCTATAATGAACGATAACAACCACACAGTGTAAACCTGTGACGGAGAGAAGTAACCGGTCAGTTCCCAGTCAAGAGAGTCCCGGGCGGTGGAATCGGGGCCTGGCGGCGGCCGGCGAATGGACTTCGGAGGGCGGCTTGAACGGGCGCTTGCCCCAGTAGATGCCGACGGGACCCCACCCGTTATCCATCGGGCGCGCATGATGGTGCGCGAAGCGAGCGGGCGTGTTTCACACGTCAATTTGGGTGGTATCGCAGAAGCAGCAAAACGCTTTTGTCCCATACAGGGGACAAAAGCGTTTTTTTATACCATCTGCCTCCCAAATATTTTTGATTGGAGGAACCCCACATGAAAAAGCACACTCTGAAGAAGCTCCTGGCCCTGGCCGCCGGCGCGGCCCTGGCCCTGTCCCTGGCCGCCTGCTCCGGCCAGACCGTGAGCCAGTCCGGCACGGGGGAGGGCGGAGCCGCCAGCCCCGCCCCCACCGCCTCCGCCGGGACGGAGGGCGGGTACAAAATCGCCGTGGTCAAGCAGCTGGATCACGCCTCCATGGACGAGATTGCAAACGCCATCACCGCCCGCCTGGACGAGATCGCCGCCCAGGAGGGGGTGAGCATCGGTCACGAGATCTTCAGCGGCCAGAACGACCAGACGGTGCTCACCCAGATCGGCTCCCAGGTGATTGCCGACGGGTACGACGCCATTGTCCCCATTGGCACCCTGGCCGCCCAGCTCATGGTGGTGGCCGCCCAGGACAGCCAGACCCCGGTGATCTTCGCCGCGGTGAGCGACCCGGCCTACAACGAGCTCACCGGCATCGACTACCTCACCGGCACCAGCGACGCGCTGGACACCCAGCTGATTCTGGACATGATGCTTGCCCAGAACCCGGAGGTGGACAGCGTGGGCCTGCTCTACTCCCTGTCCGAGACCAACTCCGCCACCCCCATCGCCCAGGCCAAGGAGTACCTGGACGGCAAGGGCATCTCCTACACCGAGGTGACGGCCAACACCAATGACGAGGTCATCGCCGCCGCCAGCGCCCTCATCGCCGCCGGGGTGGACGCGGTGTTCACCCCCACGGACAACGTGATCATGGCCGCCGAGCTGGCCATTGCCGGGGACCTGGCCGCCGCCGGCATCCCCCACTACACCGGGGCGGACTCCTTCGTGCGCAACGGCGCCTTCGCCACCTGCGGGGTGAACTACACAGACCTGGGCGCCGACACCGCCGATCTGGCCTATCAGGCCCTGAGCGAGGGCATGGACGGCCTGGAGGACTTCTACCAGGTGGCCGGGGGCATCATCACGGTGAACACCGAGACGGCCCAGACCCTGGGCGCGGACTACTCCATGTTCGCCGGCATGGGCGAGCTGGTGGAGGTCACCACCACCGAGGAATAAAAACCCGTCTGAGCATTCTGCCGACCCCCGGGCTGCGCCCGGGGGCCTTGGCGCGGGAAAGGGGTATTTTGCATGCTCTTCATCAGTCAGACCGCCCTGGAGCTGGGCTTTCTGTACGCCCTGGTGGCCATGGCCCTCTACCTGAGCTACCGGGTGCTGGACATCGCGGATCTCACCACCGACGGCTGCTTTGTGCTGGGGGCGGCGGTGTCGGTCACCCTGGCGGCGGCGGGCCACCCCATCCTGGCCATCCCCGCCGCCATGGCCTCGGGGGCCTGCGCCGGATTTGTCACCGCCTTCCTCCAGACCAGGCTGGGGGTGCCCTCCATCCTGGCGGGCATCGTCACCAACACGGGTCTGTATACCATCAACCTCATGGCCATGGGGTGGAAGTCCAACGTGAGCCTGCTCAAGCAGCAGACCATCTTCTCCCTCTTCCAGGGCCTGGGGCTGGGGGGAAGCTGGTATGAGACGGTGCTGGCCGTGATCCTCACCGTGGCGGTGGGGGCGGTGCTCATCTGGTTTCTGGGCACCCGGCTGGGTCTGTCCGTGCGGGCCACGGGTGACAACCGGGACATGGTGCGGGCCTCCTCGGTGAACCCCACCTTCACCATCACCGTGGGCCTGTGCATCTCCAACGCCCTCACCGCCCTGTCCGGGGCGGCGGTGGGCCAGATGCAGAAGACCATCGACATCAACGGGGGCACCGGCGTGGTGGTCATCGGCCTGGCCTGCCTCATCATCGGGGAGACCATTGTGGGCCGGGGGAACGCCCTGCGGGGTGTGGCCGCGGTGATTGTGGGCAGCGTGGTCTACCGGTTTATCTACGCGGTGGTGCTCACCACCCGGGTGGTGCCCATCGAGTGCCTCAAGCTGGTCACCGCCATCATCGTGGGCCTGGCCATCGCCATGCCCAGTCTGAAGAAGTGGGCCGCCTTCCAGAAGCGGAAGATGGCCGCCGGCCGGAAAGGGGGGCGCTGACATGCTGCACGTGGAGGGGATCTCCAAGACCTTCAACCCGGGCACGGTGAACCAGAAAAAGGCGCTGAACAACCTGAGTCTCCACCTGGCGCCCGGTGACTTTGCCGCCATTGTGGGCTCCAACGGGGCGGGCAAGTCCACCCTGCTCAACGCGGTGGCGGGCAGCTTCTACGTGGACGAGGGGCGCATCACCCTGGACGGGGAGGACATCACCTTCCGCCCGGAGCACCGGCGCAGCCGGGGCATCGGCCGCCTCTTCCAGGACCCCATGCGGGGCACCGCCCCCCACATGACCATTGAGGAGAACCTGGCCCTGGCCTACCTGCGCACCAGCCGGGGCTCCGCCCCCTTCAGCCGGATCTCCCGGAAGGACAAGGAATTTTTCGCCCACCAGCTCAAGCTGCTGGACATGGGGCTGGAGGACCGGATGCGCCAGCCGGTGGGTCTGCTCTCCGGCGGCCAGCGGCAGGCCCTCACCCTGCTCATGGCCACCCTGGTGCCGCCCAGGCTGCTGCTGCTGGACGAGCACACCGCCGCCCTGGACCCGGGCACGGCGGAGAAGGTCATCGCCCTCACCCGGGAGATTGTGGCCCGGGAGAAGATCACCTGCCTCATGGTCACCCACAACATGCGCCAGGCCCTGGAGCTGGGCAGCCGCACTCTGATGATGGACGCCGGGCGCATTGTGCTGGACGTGTCGGGGCCCGAGCGGGCTGCCATGACGGTGGAGGATCTGCTCCTGCGCTTCCGCCAGGGGGCGGGCAAGGAGCTGGACAACGACCGGATTCTCCTCTCGGAGTGAGAATTTTCCCGGGGAAACAAACCGGCCCTTGACATTTTTCCCGCTTTTGTTATACTGATAGAAGTTTACTCCCATGAATAGCGCACGGCGAGGATGGGAAGGAGTACGCGGTTATCTCTGTCTGACAGAGAGGGGGCGGGTGGTGCAAGCCCCCCGGAGGCCCGCGGAAGGTCGTCCCGGAGCCCCGGCCCCCAGCATACGCAAGGGCCGGCGTATTCCCCGCGTTAAGGGGCAGAGTGCGGGCGTGCTGCGCCCGAATTCAGGTGGTACCGCGGAGCTTTTCGCCCTGAACCGGAACAAGGCCGGTTCAGGGCGTTTTTTTCCGCCGGGCAAATTTATTGGAGGTGTGGAATTTGTACCAAGTGAAGACCCTCTATCAGAAAGAGGACATCAAGGCCTTCCACAAGCTGGTGGGCGGCTACGTGAGCAAGACCCGCCTGATGGTCTCCCGCTACTCCCTCATCATCGTGGGGGCGGCCATGATCGTCATCGGCCTGACCAGCGTGGTGAGCGCCCCGCTGCTGTGCCTGGTGTGCGTGGTGGTGGGGGCGGCCATGCTCTGGCCGGGGATCACCTACTACGACTACCTGGCCCGCAAGTCCTGGAAGATCTGGAACCGGGTGCAGGGGAAGGGAAAGCCCCAGCTGTACACCTTTGACGAGAGCACCGTCACCGAGGGGGAGGGGGAGCAGAAGATCACCGCCCCCTACAGCGAGGTCTACGCCGCCTATGAGAGCGAGGATCACTTTTTCCTGTTTATGAGCAAGCGGGACGGCTATATTATGAAGAAGAGCGACTTTATCCAGGGCGACCCCGCTCAGTTTGCCGCCTTCCTGCGGGAGAAGACCGGCCGGGACGTGCGCAAGGTCACCCTGGCCAACATCCGCTGATCCGGGAGGAGAGAAAAGAACATGCCCAAGGAATTGTCCAAGACCTACGAGCCCCAGGAGGCAGAGGGGCGCATCTATAAAATGTGGGAGGAGAACGGCTGCTTTGTAGGCCACCGTGACCCCCACAAGAAGCCCTTTACCATCGTCATGCCGCCCCCCAACGTCACCGGCCAGCTGCACATGGGCCACGCCATGGACTGCACCCTGCAGGACATCCTCACCCGCTTCAAGCGGATGCAGGGGTACGCCGCCCTGTGGGTGCCCGGCACCGACCACGCGGGCATCGCCACCCAGATCAAGGTGGAGGAGGAGCTGCGCAAGAGCGAGGGGCTCACCCGCTACGACCTGGGCCGGGAGAAGTTCCTGGAGCGGGTGTGGGACTGGAAGAACAAGTACGGAAACCGCATTGTGGAGCAGCAGAAGAAGCTGGGCGCCTCCTGCGACTGGTCCCGCTCCCGGTTCACCATGGACGAGGGCTGCTCCAAGGCGGTGCGGGAGGTGTTCGTCTCCCTGTACGAGAAGGGC
>CALWWS010000095.1 GCA_944385305.1 uncultured Oscillospiraceae bacterium
GCTCCACAAAGTTGTTGCCCATCAGGCGGCCCTGGGTCTGCATCACGTTGTCAGTGAACACCTGCAGCTCCTCCTGCTTCACGCCGTACTCGTGCAGGGCCTTCTTGGGCAGGATCTGGTTGAGCAGTTCCTCCAGCTTGTCGTATACCTCGCTCACAGAGCAGCCCAGCAGGTTGGACAGGTACTCGTTCATCACGGCGATTTCCCCGTCCTGCTTGATCTCCATGTAGTTCTTCAGCACGCCGGTAAACATGGCGTAGTTGCTCTCGCCGTGAGGCACGTGGTAGGTGCCGCCCAGAGGATAGCTCATGGCGTGCACAGCGGCGCAGCCGGCGGTGCCGAAGGCGATGCCCGCATAGTTGGAGGCGATGAGGAAGTCGCTCATCAGGCCGGGCAGAACCTCCTTGCCCTCCTTGACCACCTTCTGGTAGCCCTTAATGATCATCTCAATGGCCTTGTAGCCGAACAGCTTGGTGTAGGGAGTGGCCTTGGGGGAGAGGCTGGACTCCACAGCGTGAACCAGAGCGTCGATGGAGCTGGTGGCAAACACGCCGAAGGGCAGGCTCTTGAGCAGCTCGGGGATGAGCACGGCGCTGTCGGCGTACATATTCTCAGAGACCAGACCCACCTTGGTGCCGATGCGGGTGCGGTTGAGGATGGCGATGTTGGTCACCTCAGAGCCAGTGCCGCAGGTGGTGGGGATAATGACCAGCTCCCGCTTCTTGTCCAGGTTGGGAGCCTTGGCGTACAGGTCGTCCACGCCCTCGGTGTCCGCAACAGCCATCACCTTGGCGATGTCAATCACAGTGCCGCCGCCGATGGCAATAATGCGCTTGCAGCCGGTCTTGGCGGCGTCGGCCAGAATCGCGTCCACCATCACGTCAGTGGGCTCGCCCATCCCGTACTTCTCCTGATAGATCACCGCGGCGCCCTCGCCCATGCCCTTGAAGGCGGGGCCGTAGATGTACTCGTTGGACAGCACCAGGTCTCCCTTGCCCAGCTTAAACTCCTCGGCGAACTCCTTGCAGGTCTCAAAGTGGTACAGGGTGGGCTTCAGAACGATCTCTTTCATGGTCTTTTCCTTCCTTTCTCTGCTTACCTGTTTTGTACGTGTCAACGGTGGGAACATGCCCTCTAAACTATCTCGTTCGGAAATAGGTGCATAACTCATGCCAACTTTACTGTGAATCAAAAAATTTTTTACATCTTCTGTTTTTCCAGCGCTGGGGAGGCCTGGCGGTTCTCCAAGCCCTCTGTTCTGTCCCGAAAAAGTGTAACCCGTTTTTGACAACTGTGCCAAAAGTGAGACAGAGTGGCGCAAAAGCGCGCCACTCTGTCCTAAAGCGATTGTTACAAATCATTCAAACTGTGCAGTGCCGGATGCTGTTTGAGTCAATCTCATATTTCTCCAATTTCCGGTACAGCGTGCGCCGGCTGATGCCCAGCAGCTCCGCCGCCCGCTTCACATTACCCCCCGAGGCCACCAGCGCCTCCTCAATTTGACGCTGCTCATTTTCTTTAATGGAGAAGCTCTGCACAGGCAAAGTCTGGCGGGCGGGGGCTGCCGTCTCCTCCTGGACGGGCGGGGCCATGGCCGCCATCTGCAGCGGAAAGCACTCCGCCCCCACAGCACCCCTGTTTGTTATGTAAACTGCCCGCTCCACCGCGTTTTCCAGCTCCCGGATGTTGCCCCGCCACTCGTAGCGCTCCAGCGCCGCGTAGGCCTCGTCGGTAAAGCCGGTGAGCCGGTGGCCGGAAAAATCGGCGTATTTGTTGAGGAAATAGTCGGAGAGCAGCCGCACATCTCCCTTGCGCTCCCGCAGAGGCGGGATGCGGATATTAAACACATTCAGGCGGTAGTAGAGGTCGTTTCGGAACTCATTGTTGTCAATGGCGGCAATCAAATCCTTATTGGTGGCCGCAATAACCCGCACGTCAATTTTGATAGTCTTGCTGGAGCCCAGGCGACTGACCTCCTGATTCTGCAGCACCCGCAGCAGAGCAACCTGTACGTCAAAGGGCATGTCCCCAATTTCATCCAGGAAAATGGTGCCGCCGTTGGCCAGCTCAAACTTGCCGGCGCAGCCCTCCCGGCGGGCGCCGGTAAAGGTTCCGCCCTCGTAGCCGAACAGCTCGCTCTCAATCAAGCTCTTGGGCAGAGCGCCGCAGTTGATGGCCACAAAGGGACCGTCCCGACGATCGCTGGCATTGTGAATGGCCTGGGCAAACAGCTCCTTGCCCGTACCGCTCTCGCCAATGAGCAGAACGTTGGAGTTGTTGGTGGCCGCTATCCGGGCCAGGGACACAGCGTTGACCAGGGCGGGGGATGCCCCCATAATGTCTTCAAAAGTAAAACGTGCGTCGGAGCCAATGATACGGTTGACCTTTTTGTGGAGGGTCTCCGCCTTGACCAGAATGATCACCCGCTCTCCCAGATCGGTGGGACGGGCGGTGATAGAGAGGTTAATCTGTCTGCCCTCCCGCTCTATAGTGACATAGCGGTCGTTGACTCCCTGGGCCAGTTCCCGCTCACTGATGCTGTCGCTGCCGAACAGTTCCCAGAAGCTGCGGCCCTGGAGAGAGGCGGCCTCCACCTGGAGCAGATGGGCGGCCTTATTATTATAATGTGCTACCCGCATGTTCTGATCAAAGAGAAGCATACCGGAGGGGTTGGCCTCCAAAATGGCGGACATGCGCTGTTGGCTGAGCTCCACCTCCCGGTAGGCCTGCTTCATAATCAGTTGGCGGGAGATGGCCTCTGCCGCCGCCGCCGCCATGCCCAAAGTGTGGAAGGACACCTTATCGCTGCTGCCGATGAGGCAAACAACTCCTGCGGTGCTGCCGTCAGCGTTGAAAACCGGCGCGCCGGAACACACCCAATTGTGGTGCAGGGTGTAGTAGTGCTCCTCTCCAAAGACCTGCAGGGGTACCCCCAGGGCCAGAGGGGTGCCGATGCCGTTGGTTCCCAGTTTGTCCTCGCTGCGGTTGCAGCCCTCCACCAGTTCGTTGGCCCGGGCCATCTCGGCGATCTCCTCATCGCCGAATACCCGCAGCACATAGCCCTCCTCATCAGCAATGGCAGTAAGGTAGCCTGAGCCGGTGGTAAACTCGTACAGGCTCTCCATAAAGGCGTTGGCAATATCGTAAAAGGTCTGGTGGGCGCGGATACGCTTCTTCAGCTCCTCGGCAGAGATCACCCGCTTGTCCACCACATCGGTGCGCACACCGTGGGCCTTCGAGCGCTTCCAGGAGTCTAAGATCACGTGGCGCAGAACACTCTCATCCACCGGCAGCCCGGTCTGGAATGCCTCTTTCGCCTGTTTGATCCGCATCTGCTCAGTCATGGTACTCTCCTCTCCCCACTCGGTTGAGCTCCCCAAAAAGGGAAAACCTGTGTTTCAACTTGCAAATACTGTGCCAAAATTGGGTTCCATCCACATTTTCTGTGGATTCCTCTATTTCCCCCCGGGATCGGCCCCAGGGGTATGTGTCACAATTACTCATATCAAAAGAAATATTTTTCCATTTTCAGAAATTTCTCTCCCTCCGCCACCCACAGGAAAACCGCCGCATAGTGTGCCACCCGGTGCGCCGTCTCCCCTCTCTGTGTGTCACTCTGTCCCGCATGTGTCACGGTTTCATGTGTCATTCCTCTACGGTTTTCAAATTTTTAGTTCTCCGCAAGGGCAGCTCTGACTTTTTTATTCCTCTTAAAAAAATCCCGAAGCCCTGTAGGCGCAAGGGCAAACCCGGCGGTGCAGACCACTGGGTATTTATAATTGGCATGTCCCTTGCAGCTATTTCATCTAGAAGTATTCAGGCGTGTAGGTTCCTCACCTCTGAATATTAATAATTAGAAGGAGTGGTACATCATGAAACATGGTTTCAACGGCGTCGATTTTGAAGATAATATAAATTTCGACCGCATGCGGAAAGCCCGTCTGGCCCGCGCTAAGGAGTTCCTGAAGAATTCCGGCATGGGCGCCATCCTCTGCTACGACTTTGATAATATCCGCTACATCACCGGCACCCACATCGGCGAGTGGAACCGCAACAAGATGAACCGGCACTGCCTGCTCATTGACGGCGTGGATCAGCCCATCCTGTTTGACCCCGCCTGCCCCTCCAAGCGCAAGAACGTGTCCTGGATTGACCCCCAGAACATTATGCCCGCCGTGGGCTCCATGCGTGGCTCCATTCCCGCCGAGGCCGGCATGGTGGAGCGCGAGGTGAATGAGATCATCTCCTACCTGAAGAAGTACGGTGTGGACAAGCGCCCCCTGGGCATGGATATCGTTGATATCCCCATGCTGCGCGCTCTGGAGAAGAACGGCATCGACGTGCAGGACGGCCAGGCCATCATGGTTGACGCCCGCCTGATCAAGAACGAGGACGAGATCGAGCTGCTCAAGTGCTCCGCCGCCATGGTGGATGCCGCCTACTGGAAGGTGGCCAAGAACCTGCATCCCGGCGTGACCGAGAACGAGATGGAGGCTCTTATCCAGGGCGAGCTGTTCCGCATGGGCGCCGAGTCCGTTGAGTTCGTCAACTGCATCTCCGGCATCCGCGGCAATCCCCACAGCCACACCACTTCCAACCGTATGATCCGCCGCGGCGAGCTGGTGTACTTCGACATCGGCAACGTGTACAACGGCTACCGCACCTGCTACTACCGCACCTTCTCCTGCGGCAATCCCACCAAGGCTCAGGAAGAGGCTTACACCAAGGCCCTGAAGTGGATCTATGACGGTATCGCCCAGATTAAGCCGGGCAACACCAGCGCCGACGTGGCCGCTGTTTGGCCTTCCGCCCAGGAGCTGGGCTTCAACAACGAGGAGGAGGCCTTCCTGCTCCAGTTTGCTCACGGCATTGGCCTGGGCCTGTGGGAGAAGCCCGTTATCTCCCGCCTGTTCTCCCTGGAGCATCCCTACGAGTTCAAGCCCGGCATGACCTTCGCCATCGAGACCTGGTGCCCCTCCGCCGACGGTACCGGCTCCGCCCGTATCGAGGAGGAGATCGTGGTTACCGAGACCGGCCACGAGATCATCACCAAGTTCCCCGTCGAGGAGATCACCTCCTGCGGCTTTGCCGGCTGCATGTTCCCCTAATCGGCCATCGCCATTGTTCACTGCCCCCGGGCCTCTGCCCGGGGGCAGTTTTTCGCGTACTCCTGTGTGTCATTATACTACATTCCTATTTTTTATGCCAGCCCTTTCTGAAAAATTCAGCCGCTATTCCAGTTATATCTATCTTCTTTTAAGCATTAAAAGCAAAAAAGAGGGCCGCTCTCTCTATGAGAGCGGCCCTCTAAGGTTCAATACTAATTAGTCGTCCTTACGGTTCTTGCTGACCATCACACCAACGACGGCGCAAATCGCGTAACCGACCATAATGCCCATGACACCCAGGGCCCAGAATAGAGTAGTACCAGTCATATGTGATCCTCCTTACTTCTTCTTACGGCCGGTGATGGCAAAGTTGATAACGCCGCCAATGATGCAGATAACAAAGATCGCAACCAGCGACTCAAGAAGCAGTTGACCAAGATATCCCATTACTGCACCCTCCTTACTTCTTAGACGCAGCCAGCTCGGCGGCGTCCATCTCGGCCTGGATCTCAGCGATCTGGGCGGACTTCATCTTAATATAAGCGGGATTGGCGTTCTTGCCCACAGCCAGGTTGCCGATGATCAGAACCACCAGAGAGGCAATCAGAGTAACATAGCCGTTGGGCAGATTCAAGCCCGTGGCGTTGGCCACAGTGGTCTGCAGGCCAGCGAAGGACCACAGCAGGTTCAGAATCCAGGCCACAGCCAGGGTCGCGGCGGCCACCTTGCCGTTGCTCTTCCAGAACATACCGAAGATAAACAGCCAGAAAATGGGTACAATCCAAGCGAACACCCACTCGATGGCGCCCAGAATGGTGGGCAGGAAGGTGGAGACCATAATGGCGATGAGGGCCACAATAATGATCATAACGCGGTTGACGTTGATGAGCTCCTTGGGGCTGGCCTTGGGGCGGAACAGGGGACGATAGATATCGTTCACCCACAGGGTGGCGGTGGTCAGAGAGGTCATGGCGAAGGTGGACAGGATAGCCGCCAGCAGAGCCGCCAGCAGCAGGGCAGACACGAAAGCGGGCAGCACATTCACCAGCATGGTGGTAGTGGCCAGCTTGGCGCCCAGGTCGGCGTACTCGGGGATGGAGCGGGCCACCAGGGCCAGCGCCACGGCGAAGGAACCGAACATACCGTTCAGGGGGGCGGCAATCCACACGGTCTTGCGGATGGCCTTGTCGCTGCGGGCGGACATGAAGGTCTGCATGAGCATCTGGCTAATGCTCTGGCAGAAGGTCACGGCGATGATCTGGCCCACGGCGAAGGTGATCATCAGGTCGGGAGTACCGAAGATGTTGGTGAAGAAGCTGGTCTCGGGAGCGGCATCCAGAACGGCCTTGGCGTTGTCATAAGCGCCGGGCAGCTTGATGCCCACCACGATGCAGGCCACCACCAGGCCAATGTACATCACAATGGCGTTGATGTTGTTAACCGCGCCCACTTCCTTCATGCCGGCGAACACCACGTACAGGATGCCCAGGATACCGCCGACGATAACGGCCTGCTGCACATCCCAGCCGGTCAGGGTGGCGATAACGATACCCACGCCCTGGCACTCCAGGGTCAGCACGCCCCAGATCTGGCCGGCCATGATGCAGGTGATGGCCAGGGAGGGGCCCTTGCCGTACATCTCCTTCAGAGCCTGAGGAACAGTGGTAATGCCCACTTTGCGCACCCAAAGGCCGGTGCAGAAGCAGGCGATAACAATCATGATAACGTGCGCCAGGCTGAACCACACAGAAACGGAGCCCTGGTTATAGGTCATCTCAAAGATGCCGGTGATGTGGGCGGAGCCCAGCACCGTCAGAGCGATGGTGGTAGCCAGCGTGAAGACGCCCATGCCGCGGCCGGCCAGGACGAAATCGTCCGCCTTGCCCTGGGCATGCGCCTCAGCGGAGGCGTGGGCAGCCTTCTTCTTCTCCATATAGGACAGCGCGAAAGTACAACCGAGGATAACGACCAGCTCGTAAATTACGACGCCGATAATAACACCAGTCTGCATACTGGTTAAATCCCCCTCTCCAAGAGTAAAACAATTAATTTTTCAAGGTGGGACAGGAAAATGGCACATAAATCGCAACGATATTTCTGACGGTTTATGTGCCATTTTGCCTGTCATCGTTAATTTGTCAGAATCCAATGTGCTGCGCTAGGCGCAGCGGAGCTTGCTGCTTAGCGGCAGGGGCTCAGGGAAACGGCGAAACGCACGCACTGCTTGCTGACGTTCTGGATCTCCCACTTGGCGCCCATGGGGATGACAACGGCAGTCTCCTGACGGTTCATCTCCAGCTTCTCGCCGTCGACGGTGGCCACACACTGACCATTGTACATGTAGGCGATAACGTCGGACTTGGGGGTGTCCAGAGTCAGGGTCTTGCCGGGCAGCACGTCCACAATGTGGAACTCCTGAGAGCCGGAGCCGCTGATCTCCTCGTCGGCCAGGGTGTGGAAGATCACGCCGTCCTTCTCAGTGACCTTAGCGTCGTTGACGTTCTTGATGTAGGGCTCGGAAGCCTTGAAGCCACGGGGGCACAGGGTGACCAGGAACTTCAGGGTAGCGGTGCCGTCGGGATACATCTCGTGGTCGCAGTTGCCGGGAGTCCACATAATGTCGCCGGGCTTGAAGGTGTAGCGCTTGCCGTTCATCATGGAGTAGCCATAGCCGTCCAGGATGTAGAACACATGGTCAGCGGGGCCGTGGTTGGCAACCAGAGCAGCGCCGCCGAAGGTGATCTCGCAGGTGGAGAAGTACTGATAAGTCCAGTCGGGGCCGGCGGGATCGT
>CALWWS010000096.1 GCA_944385305.1 uncultured Oscillospiraceae bacterium
TGTCCAGCGCCGGGGCGGCCAGCAATCTGACGGTGGAGGACTGTACCTTTACCGCCGAGGGCGGCAAGGAGTACTGCAACGGCCACATCCTCCTGGGGGACGGCCGGGTAAACGAGAACTCCTACCCTGTGTCCGCCTCCATTGTGAATACTGACGCCCTGGTGCAGATCCAGAACCCGGGCGACCGGACGGCGGACAGAAACAGCGCCCGGGAACTCCAGGTCACCGCGGATCAGGGGGCCCAGGTGACCAACGCGACAGTGAAAAATGAGACTACCGGCGCGGCCTATCTCTCCCTGGAAAGCGCCTGGGACGACGTGCAGACCGGGGAGGTCCTCACCCTGCTGGCTGACGCGGACGATGTCTCCGACCTGTACACGATGGGGAAAGCGGTGAGCGTCAATCTCAACGGCCATGACGTCCCCATCGGGGCGACCCGCGGCTTTGTGGTAAACGGCGGCGGCCTGAACCTGACAGGGGCGGGCAAGGTGATTGCCAGCAATCCCAATTCCGGCTACGCTGCCATCCAGGTAAACGGCTCCGGCAGCGATATCGCCGGTTACAGCACCCTGACCGTGGGGGAGCAGGTCACTCTGGTCAATACGGCGGGGAAATTTGCCGTGGGTGTTTTGCCCGCAAGCGGCGCATCGGCGGCCAACGGGGTAGTGGTTGACTTTGCCGGCAGAATTGAGACAGCGGCCGGCATCACCATCAGCGGCAACGTGACCGACAACGGCCCCAATATGCCCCAGATTATCCTCCGGGGCACCGCCGTGATCAACAGCGACGGCACCGCCCTGTACGCCGCGGGCTGCGGCCGGTGGATCATCCAGGGCGGCAGCATCACCAGCACCACCACCGCCATGGAGATCCGCGCCGGCCAGGCGGAGATCCAGGCCGGTACCCTCAAGAGTACGGCCGCCCAGTTCCAGTGCGATCCCAACGGCAATGGAACCACCACCATCGGCGCCGCCCTGGCCATTGCCCAGCACACCACCAAGAGGGATATCTCGGTCACCATCACCGGCGGCACCCTGGAGGGACTCAGAGCCATCAACGAGTCCAACCCCCAGGGAAATGACCCCGCGCCCCAGGTGGCCCTGTCCGTGACCGGGGGCGACTTCCGGGGGGAGATCGCCGCGGTGGATGTGAACGGGTTTGTGTCGGGGGGCACCTTCTCTCAGGCGGTTCCCGAGGAGTACTGCGCCCTGGGCTTCCAGCCGGTGGATAACGGGGACGGCACCTACGGCGTGGAGATGGCGGCCCTGACGGGCAGCGGCACCCAGAAAGATCCCTATGTGATCGCCGACGGGGCCGCCCTGGCCACCTTCCGGGACATGGTCAACAGCGGCAACTCCTTTGCCGGGCAGTATGTGGCCCTGGGCGGGGACATCGACCTGACCGGCGGGGCGTCCTGGACTCCCATCGGCGACGGGGTGCGCGACGGCAGCGGCTATACCGGCAGCGCCTTCCGGGGCAGCTTTGACGGGGCGGGCAAGACCATCACCGGCCTGACCATCACCGGCAGCGCCCCCAGCGAGGACAGCGCCATGGGCCTGTTCGGCGTGGTGGACGGGGGCACGGTGAAGAACCTGACCCTCACCGGCGTAAACATCGACGTGGAAAACGGGGAGTGCGTGGGAGCCGCCGTGGGCCTGATGGTAAACGGCGCGTCGGTGAGCGGTGTCACCGTGGGCGCCCAGGGCGGGACGGACAGAGTCTCCGCCGTGCGGGGCCTGGGCGGCGTTGTGGGCCGCATGACGGTGCGGGGAACCATTGAAAACTGCGTCAACTACGCTCAGATCGAGGGCACCAGCGCCACCTCGGGCAACGTGGGCGGCATTGTGGGCGCGGCCTACTACACCGCCGAGAGCGGGGAGATGTCCATCACCGGGTGCAGCAATTACGGCCCGGTGTCCAACCTGTGCATGGGCGTGGGCGGCATCGCGGGCCTGTCCGCCGCCAATGTGGGCGACTGCGTCAATTCCGGCGCAATTTCGGGCAACGGCACCAGCATCGGCGGCATTGTGGGCGAGCAGCAGAACGCGGGCAGCATCACCGGCTGCGAGAATACCGCCCACATCACCAACGGCTCCCAGACCAGCACCGGCACCGGCGGCTACGGCACCGGCGGCATTGTGGGCTGGGTGCGCTACAACGGCTCGGACACCGACTACCCCCGCAAGGAGATTATTGCGGTGACGGGCAACATCAACTGGGGCGCCATTGACGGCGGCAACGACGGCGGCGGCATCATCGGCACCCTGTACAACGCCGGCGAGGTTACCGGCAATGAGAACTACGCCTCCGCCATTGAGGGGATTACCTTCGCCGCCGGGATCGTGGGCAACCTCCAGAGCACCGAGACCCCCACCGGCGGGATCCCCAAAAACGACATCCAGGTCTGGAACAACGTGTCCACCACGGCGCTGGAGGCGATCACCGGAAACTGCAGGGCCCTCTACGCCTATCAGAACCAGACCGGTGAGCCCGACGTGGCGGTGGAGGACAACTCCGCCGCCTGGGAGGCCATGGCGGGGGGCACCCAGTACGCCGTACTCACCCGGGCCATTGCCGAGGCCGACGGGGCGGCGGTGTCCCTGCTGGCTGACGGGGTCACCGCTGCGATCAGCGCTCCGGCCACCATTCTGAAAAACGGCCGCACTGCCCAGCTCACGGCGGGTGCGGGCTACGCCCTCATGGAGACGGAGGAGGCCTACCTGATCTACGCCGCCCCGGCGGACGAGGAGACCTACACCGTGGAGTACCGGCTGGAAAGGCTGGATCAGAGCGGCTTTGAGACGGAGGACACCCTGGCGGACGTGGAGGCGGACGGCCTGGGGGAGACCTTCCAGAAGAGCTATGAGGGCTTTACCCTGGCGGGCGTGGTCTATGACGATACCACCAACACCTACGCCGTCCGGTATACCCGCAACAGCTACACCGTCACCTGGGATGTGGACGGCGACACCACCGCGGACGCCCTCCTCTACGAAGCGGAGATCACCCCGCCCGCGAATCCCGTCAAGCAGGGGTACACCTTCACGGGCTGGGCGGGCTACACCGACGGCATGACCATGCCTGCGGAGAATGTGACCTTTACCGCCCAGTGGCGCTCCAATGCCACCGGCGGCGGCGGGGTGGCCACCTACGCCGTAAACCTGCCCCAGACGGCCAATGGCACCGTGACGGTAAATCCCAAGCTGGCCTCCCAGGCCACCCAGGTGACTGTTACCGTGAAGCCCGACGGAGGCTATGAGCTCTCCTCCCTCACCGTCACCGGCACCGCCGGCGAGGTGGAGCTCACCAAGGTGAGCGACACCCAGTATACCTTCAAGATGCCCGGCTGCGCCGTCACCGTTGCCGTCGTGTTCCAGCTCCAGGGCGAGGGCGGCGAGGACGTGACCGGCCTGCCCTTCACCGATGTGGCGGAGAACGCCTGGGACTATCAGGCCGTGCAGTTGGTATACAGCGAGGGCATGATGAACGGCACCGGCAGCAGTACCTTCGAGCCCGCCACCAACCTGTCCCGGGCCATGATCGCCCAGGTGCTCTTCAACCAGGAGGGAAATATTCAGGTCAACTACCTCCTGCCCTTCACCGACGTGGCCCAGGGCCTGTGGTACTCCGAGGCTGTCCGCTGGGCGGCGGCGGAGAAGATTGTCACCGGCTATGACAACGGCACCTTCGGGCCCGAGGACAACCTCACCCGGGAGCAGATGGCCGCAATTCTGTACCGCTACGCCCAGTACAAGGGGTACGACACCACCCAGGGCGGCATGGCGGTGCGGGAGTTTGCCGACTACGGCCAGATCTCCGACTGGGCGCTGGAGGCCATGACCTGGGCGGTGAACGCCGGCGTGCTCTCCGGCAAGGACGGCGGCGTCCTCGACCCCCAAGGCATTACCACCCGCGCCGAGGTGGCTCAGATTCTGATGAACTTCTCCAACGCTTTTGTGAAGTAAGCCACCCCAATAAGGGGGCGCTCCCAACGGAGCGCCCCCTTTCTTTGTTCCATGCTCAGCCCACCTGCCGGGCCGGCTGGCCGGTGTAGAGCTGGTAGTATGTTCCCTTTTTCTCCATCAGCTGGTCGTGGGTGCCCCGCTCGATGTAGATGTCGTAGCCGTCGGGCAGGCGGTCGATAAACTTGTCGGCACAGGCCGCCCGGCAGGCCTGGACGCACTCCTCCCGGGTGGCCTCCGGGCTGCCCCAGCGCAGGTTGTCCAGAATGGTGCCCGAGAAGAGGGGGTTCTTCTGGAGCACCACCGACACCTGGTTGCGCAGAGCCTCCATATCGTAGCGCCGCACGTCCACGGTCACCGGCTGCTCCGGTTCGGCCAGGTCGGGGCTCTCCCGGAGCACATCGTCGATCCGGCGTATGCTGGCCATGGACATGGAGATCATCACCACCACCATGGAGAGCATCATCAGACTCATGAGCAGGGACATGATGTAGCTGAACAGGCTGGTGAGCTCGCCGGTAGTCATGCTGCCCCCCACAATGAACTGGGCCCCCAGCCAGGAGGCGGTGAGGATGCAGAAGTAGAGGGCCAGCATCATGGCCGGGTGGTTGAAGGCCAGCAGGCCCTCCGCCTTCTGCGCAGGCCCGGCCTGCGCTACCTGCCCCTGACGGATGTGGAGCCCCTCTCCTTCGGCGCGGCGTACCGGGGGGGCGGCCGCAGCCACGCCCTGCGGCGCTTTCTTGCCCTGGTGGAGCAGTCCCTGGCCTCCGGCGGGTGACCGGCCTGCCCGGCATATGCAGTTATAATAAAGGCAATCCCTCCCGGATTATTGTTCCAGAATTCAATTTCCTCTTTAACAAA
>CALWWS010000097.1 GCA_944385305.1 uncultured Oscillospiraceae bacterium
GTGTCGTGCTGGGGGATGAAGGGCCCCAGGCCCACCATGTGGGGCCTGAACTCCTGGAGGAAGAAGAGATCCTCCGCCAGGGTCTGCGCCGTCTGCCCCGGGGCGGCCACCACGACCCCCGCCCCCACCTGGCAGCCGACATCCTTGCGGTTCTGCACGCACTCCATGCGCCGCTCCAGGGTCATCCCCGGGGGATGGAGGCTGGCGTAATGGCCGGGGTGGGCGGTCTCGTGGCGCAGCAGGTAGCGATCCGCCCCCGCGTCAAACCACAGCTGATACACTTCCCGGGGGAGCTCCCCCAACGAGAGGGTCACCGCTCAGTCGGGGTGCTGGCGCTTGATAGCCTCCACCAGCCGGGCCACCCGCTCCCCGGTGAACCAGGGATCCTCTCCCCCCTGGAGCACAAAGGTGCGAAAGCCCCAGCCGTACCCCAGCCTGCAGCACTCCAGCACCGTCTCCTCGTCCAGCCGGTAGCGCCCGGCGCTGGAGTTGCCCGCCCGGATGCCGCAGTAGAGGCAGTTGTTTTTGCAGTAGCTGGTCAGCTCGATGAGGCCCCGGACGTAGATGGCGTCCCCGAACCACCGCCGCCGCGCTTCCGAGGCCCGGCGGAAGAGCGCCTGCCGGTCAATGGCGTCCTTCTTCTCCAGCAGCTGCCGCCAGTCCGCCCGGCTCAGCCTCTCCCCGGCCAGCAGCCGCTCCAGAGGGGCGCTCATCCCTCCCCCTGGGGCAGCCTGGCGTACAGGGCCTTGGCGCTCACCCCGGCGAGCATGCCCAGCTTGCCCGACAGGGCGCTGATGGCGTCGGCGGGTGCGTCCAGCACCACGCTGATCAGGTTCACCCCCCGCTGGCGGTAGGGGATGCCCATGCGCCCCACGATATAGTCCTTGTACTGGTGGAGCAGCTGGTTCAGGGGCTCCGCCGCCTGGGGGTCCTCCACCACAATGCCCAGCAGGGCCACCCGGTTTTCCATCCAGAATTCCTCCTTTTTTCCCGCCAAACGCAAAAAGGGCGCACCGGAAGGTGCGCCCATCCCGCCCCGCCCCCAGGGGGGGCGGGGATCTCTGCTGTGCGGCGTACCTTTCCCGTCAGGGCAAACCCTTTCGCGTCAGTACCGGATTTTCGTAGATTATACCACGCGGTTTAGTTTTTGTAAAGGGTTAATTTTCCGCCTCACCGCACGTTGAGGGAGTGGTGCCACCGCTTGGAGCGGTAGAACCAGTACCCCACGGGCACCGAGCTTGCCACCGCCACGCCGCAGGCGATGTACACCCCCAGCACCCCCAAAAAGTGGTCCAGAATCACGGCCAGCACCAGGCGCACCACAATGCAGTTCAAAAAGGAGTTCCACATGATGAACACGGTGTGGCCCGAGCCGGTGGCCAGGGTGTTGTAGGTGAACATGCCCGCGTAGAACACCTGGCCCACGATCTCAATGCGCAGGTTGCGCACCGCCCACTCCCGCACCTGGGGGTCGGGGGTGAAGATGGAGGCCATCTGGGGGGCCAGCAGCTCGGCCAACAGGATGATCACCCCCGCCATGGCCAGGGTGATCTTCATGCAGGTCTTCATCACCTGCTCGGCCCTGTCCTTCATGCCCGCCCCCAGGCACTGGGCGCACATGGTGCCCGCGCCGGTGGTCATGGCGGTGACGAAGAGCTGGCAGAAGTCCCGGATCTTGTTGGACACCCCGTTGCCCGCGGACACGGTGACTCCGTACTGGTTGATGAGGGTGATGACCACCAGCCAGGAGATGCTGCCGATGGTCCACTGCAAAGCGGTGGGGGTGCCCAGTTTGAAGATGCGCCCCACCATCTCCCTGGTGGGCCGCAGCCAGCGGGGGGTGAGGCCCATCTCCTCCCGGTGGCACAGGGAGAAGGCCAGGGCGGCGGCGAAGGACACCCCCTGGGCGATGACGGTGGCCCCGGCGGCCCCCTGCACCCCCCAGCGGAACACGGCCACAAAGAGGATGTCCAGGGCCACGTTGATGCTCACCGAGGCGATGATGCAGTACAGGGGCACCCGGGAGTTGCCCATGCCCCGCAGCACGGAGGACAGGGCGTTGTAGCCGAAGATGAACAGCAGGCCCACCGAGCAGATGCGGAAGTAGGCGGCGGCCTCCTCCAGGGCGGGAGCGCCCAGCAGCATGAGGAAGGGCCTGCCCAGGATCAAAAAGACGGCGGCCATGAGCACGCCCGCGATAAGCCCCACGGTGATCATGCTGCCCGAGGCCCGCTTGCGCTGCTCGTCCTCCCCCCGGCCCAGGTACTGGCCCACCAGGATGTTGCCCCCCACGGTCAGGCCGATGGCCACCTGGGTGAGCATATTCATGATGACGCTGGCGTTGTTGATGGCGGAGATGCCGCTCTGGCCGATGCACTGTCCGGCGATGATGATGTCGGTGATGCTGTAGATTGCCTGGAGCAGGCTGGAGGCCACCAGAGGGGCGGCGTAGCGCACCAGCTTGGGAGTGACGCTTCCCTGGGTCAGGTCGGTTGCAATGGCAGCCATGGTATGTTCCTCTCTCCCTGTTTTTTCACAAAAAAGGGCCCCGATCCCCCGGATCGGGGCCATAGGCTTTTATTCCATCATCTTCCGGGCGGCGGCCACGATGACGGCGGCGGCGGCGTCAATGCCGATGCGGCTGTTGACGCACAGATCGTAGGTGCTCCGCTCCCCCCACTTGCCGGTGGCGAAGTAGTTGTAGTAGCTGGCCCGGGCCTTGTCCTGGCGGGTGACGAAGCTCTCCAGGTTGGGCTGGTCCACCCCGTACTCCTCCCTGGCCCGGCGCACCCGCTCGTCCATGGGGGCGTGGACGAACACCCGCAGGCAGTCGGGATTGTCCCGCAGGATGTAGTCGGCGCAGCGGCCCACAATCACGCAGGACTCCCGCTGGGCGGCCTGCTTGATCACCTGGGCCTGGGCGATAAACACCTGGTTGGGCACCGACTGGGTCTGCACCGAGGTGTAGAGGTCATATAAAAAGCTGTTGGTGGGCCGCTTGTGCTCGGCGTCCCGGATAAAGCTCTCGGTAAATCCGGTCTGCCTGGCCACATCGCTGATGAGCTGCTTGTCGTAGAAGTGGATGCCCAGCTCCTGGGCCACCTTCTGGGCGATGAGCCGCCCGCCGGAGCCGTACTCCCGTCCGATGGTAATCACAATGCGCTTCATGTCCGCACCTCCCTTGTGCTAACAGTATAATCCTTTTTTTGCCGTTCGTCAAAGCAAAATCTTTTTTCCCCCGCCGCTCCGCTACCCCAGGCCCAGGGCCCGGGCGCAGGCGGCCACCAGGGCGCACAGGCCCATGCCCAGGCCGGTGGGCAGGGCCACCGCCAGGGCGGTCCACTTCCAGCTGCCCGTCTCCCTGCGGATGGTGAGGCAGGTGGTGGAGCAGGGCCAGTGGAACAGGCAGAAGAGGATGGTGCACGCGGCGGTGAGGGGGGTCCAGCCCTGGGCGGTGAGGATCTCCCCCAGGGCCTGGGTGCTCTGGGCCTCCACCAGCACCCCGCCGGAGAGGTAGGCCATAAGCATCACGGGCACCACAATCTCGTTGGCGGGCAGGCCCAGCAGGAAGGCCATGAGAATCACCCCGTCCAGCCCCAGCGCCCGGGCGAAGGGGTCGAGAAAGGCGGCGCACCGGGCAAGCAGGCTCATTTCCCCCGCCTGCACGTTGGCGAACACCCAGATCACCAGCCCCGCCGGGGCGGCCACGGCGGCGGCCCGGCCCAGCACGAACAGGGTGCGATCCAGCACCGAGCGGGCCAGCACCTGGCCCACCCGGGGCAGGCGGTAGGGGGGCAGCTCCAGGGTAAAGGCGGAGGGGGTGCCCCGCAGCAGGGTGGCGGAGAGCAGCCGGGACGTCACCAGGCCGTCCTCC
>CALWWS010000098.1 GCA_944385305.1 uncultured Oscillospiraceae bacterium
GGCCGACCCCTATGCCTTTCATGCCGAGACCCGTCCGGGTAACGGCTCGAAGATATACCATCTGGGCGGCTACCAGTGGGGGGATGCCAACTGGCTGAGATATCGGGCCAGCCAGGCAGTCTATCAAAATCCCCTGAATATTTATGAGGTGCATCTGGGCTCCTGGCGGCGCACGGGAGCGGACGAGCCCCTCTCCTATCCGGACATCGCCCGCTACCTGGTGCCCCACGTAAAGGAGATGGGCTTCACCCATGTGGAGCTGCTCCCCATCACCGAGCACCCTCTGGACGCCTCCTGGGGCTACCAGTGTACCGGCTATTTCGCCGCCACCAGCCGCTACGGCACCCCCCACGATCTGATGTATCTCATCGACCAGCTTCACCAGGCCGGCATCGGTGTGATTCTGGACTGGGTGCCCGCCCACTTCCCCAAGGACGCCTTCGGGCTCTATGAGTTTGACGGCACCCCCTGCTACGAGTACGCCGACGCCCGCAAGGGGGAACACGCCGACTGGGGCACCCGTGTGTTTGACTACGGCCGGCCGGAGGTGCGCTCCTTCCTCTTCTCCTCCGCCCTGTTCTGGCTGGAGAAGTACCACATCGACGGTCTGCGGGTGGACGCGGTGGCCTCCATGCTCTACCTGGACTACGGGCGCCAGGGAGGCGAGTGGGTGCCCAATGTGTTCGGCGGCCACGAAAATCTGGAGGCGGTGGAGTTCCTCCAGCAGCTCAACGGCCACGTCTTCCTGGCCAAGCCGGATGTACTGATGATCGCTGAGGAGTCCACCGCCTGGCCCCTGGTGTCCCATCCGGTGGATCAGGGGGGGCTGGGCTTTAACCTGAAGTGGAATATGGGCTGGATGAACGACATCCTCCACTACATCAAGCTGGACCCCTACTTCCGGCAGTTCAACCACAAGGACATTACCTTCTCCCTGATGTACGCCTTCTCGGAAAACTTCATTCTCCCCCTCTCCCACGACGAGGTGGTGCACATGAAGGGTTCCCTGCTGGGCAAGATGCCGGGAACCGACGAGGAGAAATACGCCGGTGTGCGGGCCTTTTACACTTATATGCTGGCCCATCCGGGCAAAAAGCTGCTGATGATGGGCAGCGAGTTCGGCCAGTGGAACGAGTGGCACTACGAACACTCCCTGGACTGGCACCTGCTGGATCAGCAGGACGAGGACGGGGATCGCCACCGGGCGCTGCACGCCTTCTTCAAGGCGGCCAACGCCTTCTACCTGGCCCACCGGGAGTTCTGGGAGCTGGACTTCTCCTGGGAGGGCTTCCAGTGGATCTGCGCCGACGACAACCAGGGCAACTGCGCGGTGTTCCTGCGCAAAACCAAGTCGGGCAGCAGCCTGCTCATCGCCTGCAACTTCTCCCCCGTCCACCGCGCCGGCTACCGGGTGGGTGTCCCCTTCCCCGGCCGGTATGAGTGCATCTTCAACACCGACGACCCCGCCTTCGGCGGACAGGGCCACGGGGACCACGAGGCAGTGAAGAGCACCTATACTCCCTGCCACGGGCAGGAGCAGTCCATGGAGATCGACCTGCCTCCCATGAGCGCGGTGGTCTACCGCTGCGCCAAGAAATTCCCGCCCCGCAGGAAAAAGGCGGCCGCGGCCAAACCAGCCAGGCCGGCCAAGTCCGCGGATAAGACCTGATTGTTTTCAGTAAGCACTGAGGTGATAGAATGAAAAAGGAATGTGTCGCCATGCTGCTGGCCGGCGGACAGGGCAGCCGCCTGTACGCCCTCACCAGCCACATGGCAAAGCCAGCCGTCCCCTTTGGAGGCAAGTACCGCATCATTGACTTTCCCCTGTCCAACTGCATCAACTCCGGCATTGACACCGTGGGTGTGCTGACCCAGTACCGTCCTCTGGAGCTCAACAGCTACATCGGAAACGGCGAGCCCTGGGATCTGGACCGCTCCTACGGCGGCGTTCACATCCTGCCCCCCTACATGCGGGAGGGGGAGAAGGGCACCTGGTACAAGGGTACCGCCAATGCCATCTACCAGAACATGAGCTTTCTGGAGCTCTACAATCCAGAGTATGTGCTCATTCTCTCGGGCGATCACATCTATAAGATGGACTACGCCCAGATGCTCCGCCGCCATAAGGACAGCGGCGCAGCCTGCACTATCTCGGTGCTGGAGGTCCCCATGGAGGAGGCCTCCCGCTTCGGCATCATGAACGTGGATGCAGAGGACAACATCTTTGAGTTTGAGGAGAAGCCCAAGCACCCCAAGAGCAACCTGGCCTCCATGGGCATTTACATCTTCACCTGGAGCAAGCTGCGCAGCTATCTGATCGCCGACGAGGCCGATGAGAGCAGCGCCAACGACTTCGGCAAAAACATCATTCCCGCCATGCTGGGCGCCAAAGAGAAGATGGTGGCCTACCGCTTCTCCGGCTACTGGAAGGATGTAGGGACCATTAACTCCCTGTGGGATGCCAACATGGACATGCTCACCTCCCAGGGCGGCATTGATCTCTATGATCCGGAGTGGCCCATCTACGCCCGCACTCCCACCAAGCCGCCCCACTTTACCGGGCCGGACGCCCGGGTGGATCACTCTCTGGTCACCGGCGGCTGTCATGTGATGGGCAGCGTGGAGAATTCGGTGCTCTTCCACTCGGTGACGGTGGAGGAGGGCGCCGTAGTGCGCTACTCCATCCTTATGCCCGGCACTGTGGTCAAGGCAGGGGCCGTGGTGGAGTACGCCATTGTGGCGGAAAACGCCGTCATCGGAGAGAACGCCCGGGTGGGCGCCGCGCCGGACGGCTGTGAAGACTGGGGCATCGCCGTGGTGGCCCAAAACCTCACCGTAGGCAGCGGCGCTGTGGTGGCGCCAAAAGCCATGGTAACCCGCAATGTGAAAGGAGTGGCTGCGAAATGATGAATCATCTGCACGGCATTATCTTCGCCTACCTCTCCAATCCGGATCTGAGAGAGCTGACCCAAAAGCGCAACACCTGCTCCGTCCCCTATGGCGGGCGCTACCGCATCATTGACTTTATTCTTTCCAATATGGTTAACGCCGGCATCTCCGACATCGGGCTCATTGTCCACGCCAACTACCAGTCTCTGCTGGACCATGTGGGCTCGGGCAAGGACTGGGATCTCTCCCGCAAGCACGGCGGTCTGCGTATCCTCCCCCCCTTCGGCTACGCCAACAAGCAGGAGGGAATCTACCGCGGCCGGATGGACGCCCTCACCGGCGTGCGCTCCTACCTCCAGAACATCCGCCAGGACTATGTGGTGCTGGCCGGCGGCGACCTGGCAGTCAACCTGCCCATTGCCGATGTGTACCGGCAGCACGTCAAGACGGGGGCGGACATCACCGCCGTGTGTACCCGCCGCTCCTACGGAGCACCCAAGGACTGCGACTACTTCACCATCGGCGCCAACGGTCAGATCACCGACGTTTCGGTGCACCCCGCCTCCCCCCAGGGCTGCGAGTCTCTGGAGGTGTACATCCTCTCCAAAAACCTGCTGCTCTCCCTGGTGGATCACTGCGCCGCCCACAACATTCCCTCCTTCAGCTCGGGCATCCTTCAGCCCATGGTGAACACGCTGAAGATCTACCCCTACGTGTTTGACGGCTATGCCGCCCGCCTGCAGTCTGTGGCGGGCTACTTTGCCCGCAGCATGGAGCTGCTCGACCCCGAAGTGCGCTCCGAGCTGTTCACTCCCGAGCGTCCTGTGCGCACCAAGGACCGCTCCGACCCCTCCACCTACTACGGCCCCGGCGCCCACTCCATCAACTCCCTGGTGGCCGACGGCTGCATTATTGAGGGCGAGGTGGAAAACTCCGTTCTCTTCCGCGGCGTACGGGTGGAGAAGGGGGCCAAGGTGTCCAACTGCGTGCTGATGCAGGGCACCGTCATCCAGTCTGGCGCCGTGCTCAAATACGCCATCACGGATAAAAACGTGCGGGTCAATCCGGGTCGGATGCTGATGGGCCACAGTACCTATCCCCTGGCCATCTCCAAGAACGAAATTGTCTGAGCCCCGGAAAGGAGTCTGTTCATGAATATCCTGTTTGCCGCATCTGAGTGCGCCCCCTTTGTAAAAACCGGCGGTCTGGCCGACGTGGCGGGCAGTCTGCCCAAGGCGCTGGCCAAGCTGGGCCACGATGTGCGCGTCATGCTCCCCCTGTATGAGAGCATTGGGGACGAGTGGCGCAGCCAGATGACCTTTTTGCAGTGTTTCCACGTTCAGCTGGCCTGGCGCACCCCCTACTGCGGTATTTTTGAGCTGCAGCGGGACGGGGTGACCTACTGGTTTGTGGATAACGAGTACTACTTCAAGCGCTTCAACATCTACGGCCACTACGACGACGGAGAGCGCTTTGCCTACTTCTCCCGGGCCGTGGTGGAGAGCGTGGGGCATCTCAACTGGCACCCCGACGTGCTCCACTGCAACGACTGGCAGACCGCCCTGGTGCCCATCTACATGCTGGAGGAGCGCCACCGCATCTCCCAGCTCTACGACACCAAGAGCGTGTTCACCATCCACAACATCGAGTACCAGGGCCGTTATGGCAGCCAGACTCTGCGGGATCTCTTCGGCCTCAACGACGGCTATTTCAACGAGCATATGTTGGCCTACCACGGGGATGTAAACCTGATGAAGGGGGCTATCTACGCCGCCGACTATGTCACCACCGTCTCCCCCACCTACGCCGACGAGCTGCAGTACAGCTTCTACGCCCATGGTCTGGAGGGGGTCATTGCGGACAACCGCCACAAGCTGCGGGGCATCCTCAATGGTATTGACACCGAGGTATACGACCCCTGGCGGGATCAGGGCCTGACCAAGTTCTACTCCTGGCGGCAGCCGGGTGGCAAGCGCAACTGCAAGGCCGCCCTGCAGCAGGCCGCCGGTCTGCGCTCCGCGCCGGACACCCCCATCATTGCCTGCGTCTCCCGTCTGGTGCGGCACAAGGGCTTTGACCTGGTCACCGCCGCCATCCACGACATCATGGGCATGGATGTACAGATGATCGTGCTGGGCACCGGCGACTGGAACTATGAGGAATCCTTCCGCCAGGCCCAGAGTCAGTATCCCGGCCGCTTTGCCGCGCATATGATGTATTCCCCCGCTCTCTCCACCGCCATCTACGGCGGGGCGGACATTTTCCTCATGCCCTCCATCTCCGAGCCCTGCGGCCTGAGCCAGATGATCGCCATGCGCTACGGCACAATTCCCGTTGTGCGTGAAACCGGCGGTCTGCGGGACAGCGTGGTTCCCTACAACAAGTTCACCGGAGAGGGCACCGGCTTCTCCTTCTCCAACATCAACACCCAGGAGATGGTGGACGTTCTGGGCGAGGCGGTGCATCTGTACCACAATGAGCCCAAGGCGTGGAAGGGGCTGCAGAAAAACGCCATGACCGCCGACTTCTCCTGGGACAAATCTGCCGGCGCATACCTGGAAATCTACGGATGGGTGACGGGTAAGTAATGGGACATCCCAAGCCTTGACACAAAAAGCGGGATGTGATAAAATGACCGCTCCGCGGCCGGGGCTATAGGGCCCTGGGGCGGAGCGGTTATGCCTGTTCACCTTATCTATCGACGGGAGTGTCTTGTTTTGCATACTTATACAAAAAAGGAACTGACCAACCTGATTACCGGCAAGCTGCGGCGCAACTTCGGCCGTGATGTGGAGGAGGCCACTACGCTCCACATGTTTAAGGCCTGCGCCCTTGTCCTGCGCGATATTATATCTGAGCGGCAGATGGCAACCGCCGACCAGGTTATTGAAAAGCACCAGCGGCAGGTTCACTACCTGTCCCTGGAGTTTCTTATGGGTCGTTCTCTCATGAAAAATGCCTACAACCTGGGGGTTTTGGAGCCTCTGTGCCAGGCTATCGAGTCTCTGGGCTTTTCCGCCGCCGACCTGTTTGAGACTGAACCGGACGCCGGCCTGGGCAACGGCGGTCTGGGCCGCCTGGCCGCCTGCTATCTGGACTCCATGACCACCCTGGATATTCCGGCCACCGGCTACTCCATCTGCTACGAGCTGGGCATCTTCAAGCAGAAGATCGTGGACGGCCAGCAGGTGGAGCTGCCCGACAACTGGCTGGGCCTGGGTGACGCCTGGCTCATCCCCAAGATGGATGAGACCGAGGAGGTGCGCTTCGGCGGCCGCATTGAGGACCGCTGGGACGACACCGGCCGCCACTGGGTGGAGCACACCGGCTACACCTCCGTGCTGGCGGTACCCAAGGACATGGAGATCTCGGGCTACAACACCGAGCACGGCAACCTGCTGCGCCTGTGGGACGCCAAAAGCCCCACGCCGGTGGACATGAGCCTGTTCTCCTCGGGCCAATACCTGAAGGCGGTAGAGCAGCAGGCCATGGCGGAGGCCATCTCCAAGGTGCTCTACCCCGAGGACAACCACTACGAGGGCAAATCCCTGCGCCTGAAGCAGCAGTACTTCTTCGTCTCTGCCACCATCCAGTCCATTGTGCGCAAGCACCGCTCGGAGTACGGCACCCTGCGCAACTTCCACCTCAAGCACGTCATCCAGATCAACGACACCCACCCCACCCTGGCCATCCCTGAGCTCATGCGCATCCTGCTGGACGAGGAGGGCTACGGCTGGGACGAGGCGTGGTACATTGTCACCCACACCATCGCCTACACCAACCACACCGTCCTGGCCGAGGCGCTGGAGCGCTGGCCCCAGCAACTCATCGAGTCCCTGCTGCCCCGGATCTGGCAGATCCTCATTGAGATCAGCAACCGCTACCAGCAGGAGCTCACCGACTACTTCCACGGGGATCTCTCCAAGGTGGCCCCCATGGCCATCATCTGGGGGGGCGAAGTGCGCATGGCCAACCTGTGCGTGTGCGCCTGCTTCAAGGTCAACGGCGTGTCCGCCCTCCACTCGGACATTCTGAAGAAGGACGTGTTCCACGACGCCTACCTGCGCACCCCCGACAAATTCACCAACGTAACCAACGGCATTGACCACCGCCGCTGGCTTGCCGAGTGCAACCCCCAGCTGGACGCCCTCATCCGGGAGTGCGACGGCTCCGACCGCTACCTGCTCCACCCCGAGGAGGGACTCAAGAGCCTGGAGAAGTTCCGCAACGACGCCGGCGTACTCTCCCGCCTGGGGGAAATCAAGGCGGCCAACAAGAAGGCCTTTGCGGCCTATGTGGCCCGGGAGACCGGCGTGGTGCTCAACACCGACGCCATGTTTGACGTGCAGGTCAAGCGTCTGCACGAGTATAAGCGCCAGCTGCTCAACGCCCTGCATATCATCTATCTCTACCAGCGCATGAAGGCCGACTCCTCCTTCACCTTCACCCCCCGCACCTATCTCTTCGGGGCCAAGGCGGCCCCCGGCTACGCGGTGGCCAAGAAGATCATCCGCCTGATCAACTCGGTGGCCAATATGGTCAACAAGGACCCCGCCTGCAAGGACCGGCTCCAGGTGGTCTTCCTGGAGAACTACCGGGTAAGCCTGGCTGAGCAGCTCATGCCCGCCAGCGAGCTGTCCGAGCAGATCTCCACCGCCGGCAAGGAGGCCAGCGGCACAGGCAACATGAAGTTCATGATGAACGGCGCCCTCACCATCGGCACCCTGGACGGGGCCAATGTGGAGATGCACGAGGTACTGGGGGACGATAACATCTTCCTCTTCGGTCTCAAGACCCACGAGGTGGCCGAGATGAAGCAGAAGGGCTACAAGTCCTACGAGTACTATGTCCACAATCCCGAGCTGAAGGCGGTGGTGGATCAGCTCTCCACCGGCTTCGGTGACGGAGTGGCCTATGACGACATCGCCCGCCGTCTGCTCTTCGGAGACGGTGGCCCCGCCGACGAGTACCTGCTGCTGGCCGACTTTGCCAGCTACCGGGACGCCCAGGTCCGGGCCGGTCAGGCCTATCTGGATCAGAAGCACTGGAATCAGATGTCCCTGATTAACATCGCCCGCTCGGGCATTTTTGCCGCCGACCGCTCTATCCGGGACTACGCCAACAACATCTGGAACGTGCCCACCCGGAAATAATCAGACCCACTCTGGCGTCCCCCGGAGCCTCCGGCTCCGGGGGACTTTTTTCTATGCCCGCCCCGCCTTGACTTTCCGCCTCCGGGGAGATACAATGGACGCCGCATGAATTTCTCTGAATTGGACAAGGAGTGAGGCATATGCCCGCCTATCTGGATAACGCCGCCACCACCCGGGTCTGCCCCCAGGCCGCCCGGGCCGCCCTGGAGGCCCTGTCCGGCGGCTTCGGCAACCCCTCCTCGGGCCACGCCGCGGGGCAGGCCGCCGCCGCCCGGCTGGAGGAAGACAGAGCTGTCGTGGCCCGCGCCCTGGGCTGCCGCCCGGAGGAGCTGACCTTCACCTCCTGCGGTACCGAGGGGGACAACTGGTGTGTCCGGGCGGCGGCAGAGCAGGGCAAGCGCCGGGGCAGACACATCATTACCACCGCCATTGAGCACGCCGCTGTGCTGGAGCCGGTCAAGGCCCTGGCCGCCCAGGGCTGGGAGGTCACTTATCTGAAGCCGGACAAGACCGGCCATATCTCCGCCGCCCAGGCCGCCGCCGCTCTGCGGCCCGACACGGTGTTGGTGTCGGTAATGCTGGGGCACCACGAGCTGGGCACCATTCAGCCCGTGGGGGAGATCGCCCGGGCCGTCAAAGCGGCAGGAAGCCCCGCCCTGATTCACACCGACGCGGTGCAGGGCTTTTTGAAGGTGCCCTTTACCCCCGCGGAGCTGGGCGTGGATCTGCTCACCGTCAGCGGCCACAAAATTGGGGCTCCCAAGGGTATCGGCGCCCAGTACATCCGCGCTGGCCTGCGCCTGCCTCCCCTGATCCTGGGGGGCGGGCAGGAGCGCGCCCTGCGCTCGGGCACAGAGCCCACCGCTCAGAGCGCCGCCCTGGCGGCGGCCTGCGGGGCCTGGTCGCCGGAACACACCGCCCGGCTGGAGGCCCTGAAGCAGTACGCCCTGGAGATTTTGCCCTCCGTGCCCGGCCTGGAGATCCTCAGCGCCGGGGACGCCCCCCACATTCTCTCTGTATCCCTGCCCGGCTACCCCAGCGAGATGCTGGTACGGGATCTCTCCGACCGGCAGGTCTACGTCTCCTCCGGCTCCGCCTGCCACCGGGGCAGGCCCAGCCACGTGCTCTCCGCCCTGGGCCTGCCCAAGCGCACCCTGACCGGGGCCCTGCGCGTCTCCTTCTCTCCGGAAAATACCCCCGCCGATGTGGACGCCCTGCGGGACGGTCTGCTGGAAATTACAAAGACCCGCATCTGCATGAAATAGCCTTTATTTTAGCATTCCCGCCCGCCCTCTGCTTTGCATAGGGCGGGCTTTTTTCGTTCATATTTAATTTACATCCCACCTATTGACTTTTCCAGGGGACGGTGGTACATTATCTTTAGCACTCCAGAAGGACGAGTGCTAAATCCAAAGGAGGATGGCCGGAATGAATTTATCAGAGCGCAAAAAGCGGATTCTCCGCGCCATCATCGAAAGCTATATTGAGACGGCGGAGCCGGTGGGCTCCAAGGCCATTGCCGACTGCATCGGTATGGAGGTCTCCTCGGCCACCATCCGCAACGACATGGCGGATCTGGAGGCCATGGGCCTGCTGGAGAAGCCCCACACCTCCGCCGGGCGGATTCCCTCCTCCAAGGGCTACCGGCTGTACGTCAACGAGCTGATGGAGGAACACAAGCTCTCCCTTCAGGAGACCCAGCGCATCAACCAGGCCCTGCACCTGAAGATGCAGGAGCTGGACAGGGTACTGGACCAGGCCGGCCGGGTGGTCTCCCAGCTGACCAACTACCCCTCCTTCTCCCTCTCCTCGGGTATGGAGCGGGTCACCGTCCGGCGGTTTGACCTGCTGATGGTGGAGCTCAACGCCTTTATCATTGTAGTGATGACCGACACCAACGTGGTGCGCAACCGGCTCATCCGGCTGCCCTCGGATCTCACCCAGGCCCAGCTGCAGATGCTCAACACTCTGCTCAACACCACCTTCACGGGGTTGACTCTGGAGGAGATTACCCCTGAGCTGATGCGGGTGGCCCAGCACGCCGCCGGGGAGGCCTACGGGCTGATCAGCCTGGTGGTCTCCTTTGCCATTGAGGTGCTGGAGAGTCTGGAGCACCGCACGGTGCGCACCGCGGGCCTGGCCCATCTGCTGGAGCTGCCCGAGTACCGCAGCCTGGAGCGGGCCCAGCCCCTTTTGAGCTACCTCTCCGAGGAGAACGACGCCGCCCGCTTCCCGGTACCCAAGGACGACCCCATGCGCATTCTCATCGGCCCGGAGAACGTGGCCGACGCCCTGAAGGACACCAGCGTGGTCATGGCCAGCTATGACATCGGCGAGGGCATGCGGGGGGTCATCGGCGTGGTGGGCCCCACCCGGATGGATTACGCCAAGATTACCGCCCGGCTGTCCTACCTGGCAGAGGGGCTGTCTAAGCTCTTCGGCCAGGGTCAGCTGCCCGGCGGCAAGGACGAGGAAACGTAATAGGAGGGATTCCTTTCATATGAGTAAGCAGAATCAGAACGAACCCGCCCTGGAGGAAGAGTTGGAGGAACAGCAGCCCCAGCAGGCGGAGCAGCCCGCTTCGGAAGAAGAGCAGGCAGCCACCCAGCCCGACCCCATTTTGGAGGAGCTGGAGGCGCTGAAAAACAGTCTGGCCGACCAGGAGGACAAATTCCTGCGCCTGGCCGCCGAGTACGACAACTACCGCCGCCGCAGCCAGAAGGAAAAGGAGAGCATCTGGGCGGACGCCAAGGCGGACACCGCCCTGGCCTTCCTGCCGGTGTACGACAACCTGGAGCGGGCGGTGAAGCAGCAGACCAGCGATGAGGCCTATGCCAAGGGCGTAGAGATGACCATGACCCAGCTCAAGGAAGTCCTCACCAAGCTGGGCATTGAGGAGATCCCCGCTCTGGGCGAGACCTTTGACCCCAACCTGCACAATGCGGTGATGCATGTGGAGGAGGAGGGGGCCGGGGAGAACACCATTGTGGAGGTCTTCCAGACTGGCTTTAAGGCGGGAGACAAGGTTATCCGCTTTGCCATGGTCAAGGTAGCCAACTAGCGCCCCCCGCGCGGGCATCTATTCTCTGTTAAATCATATACTGTTCAAATATAGGAGGAACTGAATTATGTCTAAAATCATCGGTATTGATCTGGGTACTACCAATTCCTGCGTCGCCGTCATGGAGGGCGGCGAGGCCGTCGTTATCCCCAACGCGGAGGGCAACCGTACCACCCCCTCCGTGGTGGCTTTCTCCAAGGACGGAGAGCGCATGGTGGGTCAGGTGGCCAAGCGCCAGGCCATCACCAACCCCGACCGCACCATCGCCTCCATTAAGCGGGAGATGGGCTCCAACTACAAGGTGAACATTGACGGCAAGGCCTACACCCCCCAGGAGATCTCCGCCATGATCCTGCAGAAGCTGAAGGCGGACGCCGAGGCCTACCTGGGCCAGAGCGTCACCGAGGCGGTCATCACCGTTCCCGCCTACTTCACCGACGCCCAGCGCCAGGCCACCAAGGACGCCGGACGCATTGCCGGTCTGGATGTCAAGCGCATCATCAACGAGCCCACCGCGGCCGCTCTGGCCTACGGTGCGGATAAGGAGTCCGATCAGAAGATCATGGTGTACGACCTGGGCGGCGGCACCTTCGACGTGTCCATCCTGGAGGTGGGCGACGGCGTCATCGAGGTGCTGGCCACCGCAGGCAACAACCGTCTGGGCGGCGACGACTTCGACAAGTGCGTCATGGACTGGATGGCCGCCGAGTTCAAGAAGGACACCGGCATCGACCTGACCGGGGACAAGGTGGCCATGCAGCGTCTGAAGGAGGCCGCTGAGAAGGCCAAGATTGAGCTCTCTGGGGTCACCTCCTCCAACATCAATCTGCCTTATATTACCGCCGACGCCACCGGCCCCAAGCACCTGGATCTCACCCTGACCCGGGCCAAGTTCGACCAGCTCACCGCCCACCTGGTGGAGGCCACCATGGGCCCGGTGAAGCAGGCCATGAGCGACGCCGGCCTGTCCCAGAGCGACCTGGCCAAGGTTCTGCTGGTGGGCGGCTCCAGCCGTATCCCCGCCGTGCAGGAGGCCGTGAAGAAGATGACCGGCAAGGAGGGCTTCAAGGGCATCAACCCCGACGAGTGCGTGGCCATGGGCGCCGCCCTCCAGGGCGGCGTGCTGGTGGGCGACGTGAAGGGCCTGCTCCTGCTGGACGTCACTCCCCTGTCCCTGGGCATTGAGACCATGGGCGGCGTGATGACCAAGCTCATTGAGCGCAACACCACCATCCCCGCCAAGAAGTCCCAGATCTTCACCACCGCCGCCGACAACCAGACCAGCGTGGAGGTGCATGTGCTCCAGGGCGAGCGTGAGATGGCCCAGTACAACAAGACCCTGGGCCGCTTCAACCTGGACGGCATTGCTCCCGCCCGCCGGGGCGTGCCCCAGATCGAGGTCACCTTTGACATCGACGCCAACGGCATCGTGAACGTGTCCGCCAAGGATCTGGGTACCGGCAAGGAGCAGCACATCACCATCACCTCCCCCACCAACATGTCCAAGGAGGACATTGACAAGGCGGTCAAGGAGGCCGAGCAGTTTGCCGCCGAGGACGCCAAGCGCAAGGAAGAGGTGGACGTGCGCAACCAGGCCGACCAGGTGATCTACCAGACCGAGAAGGCCCTGGAGGACGCCAAGGACAAGATTGACGCCAATGACAAGGCCACCATGGAGGCCGCCCTGAACAAGCTGAAGGACGCCATGAAGGGCAGCGACGTGGAGGCCATCAAGGCCGCCACCGAGGAAGCCACCAAGGCCTTCTA
>CALWWS010000099.1 GCA_944385305.1 uncultured Oscillospiraceae bacterium
CGACGGCCAGGACTGGTTCGGCGTGGGCATCTCCCACAACATCAACCTGGCCCCCCTCAAGGGCATCCTCTCCGCCATCAACCGGGCGGTGCGGCACAACGCCTGATATATGACAAAAACCGGTGCGTTCCAGTCAGATCGCACCGGTTTTTTGCATTTTTTATTCGTGGCTGCCGTGGCCCCAGCCGTGGCCGTGGCCCTGTCCAGACTGTGCGCCGCCGCTCTGGCCGCTGTCCTGACCATTTCCCTGACCGCTCCCCGGCGGGGCGCTCTCCGCCCCGGTGAGTTGGGCGATCCGCTGGCGGATCTCCGCCATGGTCATCTCCTGTACCTCCTCCTCCCCCACCGTGGGATCCAGCTTTTGAAGATACAGGAAGGCCTGGTACTTGCCGAAGGAGACCCCCGCATGGCGGGCCTGCTCCACCTGGCCGGCGTCGGCGGCATAGCAGTGGACGTTCCCCATGCCCCCGGCGCAGGCGCGCACGTTCTCCAGAATCTCCGCCTGGGCCGCCCCGTCCCCGCTGGCCACCGAGATGCTCAGAGGCTCCTCCCGGGCCAGGCAGTCGGCGATGGAGCCGCTGCCCAGCAGGCTGTCCACCGCGTCCCGGTAGTCGAGAAAGCGCAGGCTCTGCCACCCCTCCGCCTCCTCCGTCTCCACGCCGTAGCAGGTCACCCCGATCACCCGGTCAAACCGGTTGAGGGTGAGCTCCACCGAGGGGTTCATGTCCAGGCTGATGGCCGCGGCGGGGGAGAAAGACACACCCCAGCCGGTCAGACCCGCCAGTACCAGCACCAGGCAGGCCAGGGCGGGGGCCCACCGGCGCAGTCCCGGGCGGCGGGCCCTCTCCCGCCGCTCCCGCTCCCCGGCCAGGAAGGCCGCGGTGCGCGCCTTGAGCTCCTCCGGAGCGCGCACGCCCTCAAAGGCCCCGCGAATGCGCTCATCCATCTGCCTCACCCCCCAGCTTCTCCCGGAGCAGTCCTCTGGCCCGGGTCAGTCCGGTATACACCGTGTTCACGTTCTTCCCCAGGATTTGGGCGATCTGGGGGGCGGTATAGCCCTCGTAGTAGTGGAGATACACCATGTCCCGGTACCGCCCGGGCAGGGCCAGCACCGCCTCCAGCACCTCCCGGTGCTCTGCCGGGGGCGGGGCGGGCAGGCAGGCGGCCTCATCCAGGGGCACGGTGCTGCGGCGGAAAAGGCTGCGCAGCAGATCCCGGCAGGCGTTGATGGTCACCCGGATGAACCAGGCCTTCTCATGCTCCTCGTCGGCAAAGTCCCGCTCATGAAGGACGTACTTGAGGAACACGGTCTGGAAAATATCCTCCGTGTCCGCCTGATTCTTCAGATGTACCGTGCAGAGCCGCTGGACGGTATCCCCATACCGGGCAATGGCTCTGGCCGCCTCCTGCTCGCTGCGCATCTCAAGCCCTCATCTCACCGGCAGCTTCTCCAGCCGTGGCCGCCGCCGTGGCGGGCCCCTGTGCCGTCCCGGAGCGCGTAGTGGTCGCACACCCCGTCCCCGTCCGCGTCCACATAGCAATAGCCCCCGCCGCCTCCGTGGCAGCGGCCCGCCGCCAGGGCGGTGGGCACCAGAGCGGCGCATACCAGGGCGGCCGCCAGGCCGCCAATCAGAATTCGTCTCATGGCAATCCCTCCAAAAGATGGTGTCCGGGCCTTGACCCGTTCACCTATAACACGATCCGGCGGGGCAAATCCATTGACCCGGCAAAAAATATTTTATCTCCCCGGCGGGCTGTGCGCAACCCCATACCCGCCCCTCCGGGCACAGCACAGCCCCGGGCACACGGCCCGGGGCTGCATTTCGCCTTTTTCACTAGGGCACGTTGGTCTGGAACTGCCCGGGATTCACCACCGAAATCACCCCGCCCCAGGCGCACATGAGCTTGGAGCTGTTGTTCAGCGCCGGGTAGCCTCCCAGCAGCACGGTGGGCGAGCCGGGCGTCCACACCCCCGGGATCACCGGCACGCAGGGGGCGGGGGCGAACATCACCGGCGGGGGCTTGACGGTGGCCGGATTGGACGGACAGCTGCACATGCCGAAGGGGGGGATATTCCCCATGGGCTTGCTGTCCATGATGGTGGCCGCCGGCTTGGAGGCCACCAGCACCGTGGACTGGGAGTTGACAATCAGCGTGGAGGGGGCGGCCCCGAAGCTGCACTGGAGGTTGGCCCCCATACACACACACATACCCATCTCGTTCCCTCCTAAATCTCCGCCGCCACGCACCCGGCGCCCACGGCGTGCTGGAAGCAGATCACATCCAGGTTGAACCGGGCGATCTCCTCAATCAGGGCCGCCCGGCCGCTCTCGGTCTGGGTCCACTGCTCCACCAGCTGGGACAGGTTGGAGCTCCACGTCCCGTCCGTCCCGCTCTGAAGGGCGTAGTCCGTCTGGGGGGCGGAGGTCCCCGCCTGCTCCAGGGCGGCGGCGCGCTGCTCCAGCTGCCTGGACTGGAGCTCCAGGCGGGTCAGGCTGTCCCGCACGCCGGCCTCCACCTGGCTCACCGTCTGGGAATAGGCCCCCTGGGCCTGCTGGAGGACGGCCTGCTGCTCCAGAATCTCCGGGGAGTCGGGGGCGTACTCATAGCGCAGCTGGTTGAGGGTCTGCTCCGCCCGCTCCACCTCATAGGCGGCCTGGCGGATCTCATTGCGCCCCTCCAGGGCCTGCCGGGCCGCCCGGTCGGCGGTGAGGGCGGGCAGGGCCTGGGCGGTGAGGGTGTCGGTCACCTCCAGGAAGGTGCCGATGGGGTTGCCCAGGGCGGTGTTCAGGGCGTCGGTGGCCGCCTGGAGGTCGGCCTGGGCCTCCTCCACGGCCAGCTGGGCGGAGGCCAGAGCGGCCTGTGCCGTCTCCAGGTCGGCCTGGAGGCGCTCCGTCTGGGCCGCGCCGGCTGCTTCCTCACCTGCCTGGGCCTCATCCGCCTGCTCCCCGTCCGCCTGGTTCTCATCGCTCTGCCCGGCGTCCTCCAGGCTTTCGCCGGTCTGCTCCTCCAGCGGGGCAGTCTCCGCCGGCGCGGCGCTCTGTGCGGGCGCGGTCTCCGCCGGCGCGGCGCTCTGGGCGGCCTGGAGCTGGCCGCTCACCGTCTGGACCAGGGCCTCATAAAAGGCCGCGCTCTCCTCCCGCAGGGCCAGGATGTCCCGGCAGCGCAGGTACTCCAGCCCCAGGGCGGCCGCCTCCTCCTCCAGCTGATTGCGGCGGGCCTGGCCGTTGCCCGGGGCCTGACTCTGGGCAAAGGTGCGGCGCAGGGCGTCGTCGGCGGTGCCCACCCCGGCGGCCAGGGCGCTCTCCGCCTGGGCCAGGGTGTCGGCGGCCAGGGCGCCGCTGCTCTCATTCACCATCCAATCGGTGAGCTGGGCCAGGGTCATGGCCCCGCCCCCCGCCGAGGGGGCGGGCGTCTCCTCCACGCCGCTCTCCTCCTGGCCGGTCTGTGTCCCGAAAGCCGGCTCATCCTGCGCCTCCCCGGAGGGGGAGGGCTCCGGGTCGGGCGCGGCCTGGGCCTGCCCGTCCGGCGGGTCGGCGGGGGCGGAGGACGGGCTCTCCCCGCCGTTATACTGGGCGGCGGCCAGTCTGGCCGCCTGGGCCTGGGAGGCGGAGTTCAGGCCCCGGTTTACCAGCACCAGCCCCACCACCAGGGCGGCCGCCAGAATGGCCGCCACCACTGCCCGATCCTTCTTTTTCACTCCGGCCACCGCCTCTCCTATCTGTCAGTTCAGCTGTGCAAAAGCCTCGTCCACCGTCTGTCCCGCCCGCAGGGCGTCCATCACCAGCTTGACCATCTGGCAGCTCATCTCGAAGAGAAGCACATCCTCCGTGAACACGCCCTGGTCAACGGGCCGATCCAGGGGGAAGCCCTGCACCGTGCGCACCGCCGCCATCCGGGGCAGTTCCAGCTCCGGCCGGGGCTCCACCACCAGCGCCGTGCCGAAGGGCAGGGTCTGGTTCAGGCGGCTCACCCCCTCCAGCAGGGTGAGGCGATCCACCCCGTCCAGAGAGCCGGGAAGCTCACAGTAGAATTGCAGGAACTTGGTAAACTCCGCCGTCTCGCTGTCCAGGGGCATAAAGCTGTTGGTGAGCACCCAGGGGCTGTCCTCCTCTCCCCCGTCCAGCATGGCAATCAGACTGGGCAGGGGAGCCAGCCGGCTGGCCTGTATAATCCGGCTGGGGATCTCCATGTCCTCGCAGTAGATGGACAGCGCCTCCAGGTCCTGGAGAATGGCCTGCTCGGTAAGCCGGGTATCCTCCAGCAGTTGATCCGAATACGACATATTGTTCTCCTTTCCGCCCCCGGGCTAGCCGCCGGACTCCCGGTAGAAGCCCTGGCGCATAACGCTGACCATCTCGGGCGCGCTGTGGGCGCGCAGGAAAGCTCCCGCCACCCCCAGAGCGCCGATGCGATCATTCATCTGCTCAAACTCACCCAGCGCTCCGCCGTGCACCGCTGCCAGCTGCTCCTGGCTTGCTGTGTCGGGATTCTCGATAGAGGCCGCCTTCGTACCCGCCAGAGCCATAATCCGGTCGTACAGGACGACCGCCAGGTTGTGCCTGCGCTGGCGCTTGTTGGCGTCTGATTTATTCAGATCCGCGCCGCCCACGCCGTGGTTGCGCAGCTTCTGCCGGACAAAGGTGGCGGCAGCTTTGCCCGCATAGCCCAGGCCCACGACCGCACTGATGGAGGCTCCGATGCCGGAGCCCAACCCGGTAGGATCCAGGCCGGCCAGGGCGGTGGCAAAATTTGTCGCGTCCTTGAAGATCAGATTGGTAATTCCCTCCCGGCGGCGCTTTTTGTTGGCCGAGGCGAGCTCCTTGAGAACATCATAGTCCTCCATATCCCGGATGGCCTTCTCCCGCTCGGCCTTCTCCTCTTTGCTCAGCGTGCTTCCGGAAGCGTTGACGCTTGCGCGCAGCGCCTGCGTCTTCTCGTCCAGGCGCATCTGCCGTTCCTTTCCGGTATCCTCGTCGGTCTTGGTACCGTAGAATCGCTTAACCTTGAACTTTTCCACCTTCTCCCGGCGGAGTCTCCCTTTCCGTCTCTGCTCCATGCCGCCCACGTCGCCTACCTGGGCGCCGAATACGCTCTTCTCCCCCTGAATCTGCGTCTTAACCTTCGCCTTCTGCTCCTGCATCTGGTTGAGATAGTGGGCGGACTTGCCCCACTGAATGGCGTCCATCACAAAGGACATACCGGCGTTCACTGCGCCGAACACAGCGCCCACAATGGGGATGCGCCCCATAACAGTGGTGAAGGCTCCCACCCAGGACATGGCCGTATCCAGAAGGTTTTGCACAATATCCGCAGTCTGGAAAAAGACCTCCCATTTTTCCTCCGTGGTGACCGAGCTTTCGCCCGTGCTCTGGCTCTCCTCATCCGTTCTGGCACGGTGGAAGTCCACCATCTGCTTGATGTACTTACCCGCCTGGATAATGCTCTTGACGCTCTTGGCCACTGCGCTTGCAATCGGAATGCCCTCGTTCTGCATGGTCCCGTCGCCCCAGGCTTCGTTTTTCTCGTTCAGCATGCCCCAGTTGCGCGCGTCTCCGCCGCCAGCGTAGTCCACATACCCGCTGGCTGCATCCACGCCGGGAACGCCTACATCCATTATCCCACCGCTGTACAGAGCATCCGCCCTGGCGGCCCCTCTTGCCGCCTTGTCCCGCTTGCGCTGTCCCTCGGCTTCGGGGTTGGAGCGCTGGGCGTCTGTCAGCGTCCATGCCCCGGCGCCGGCGGCTTCAATCTCCCTGGCCTTTCTGCCCACCAGGCTTTTGCGCACCTCAACCAGCTGGGTCTTCTCCTCCTCGCTCAGCGGCGGCTGAGAGGGGGCCTGGGGCGTGCGGCGCCTATGCTTATGCTTATGGTGATGATGATGGCGGCGGTTGCCGGCGTTTGCCTGCCGGGCCGGCGGAGAGCCGCTCTGCCCCGCCGGCGCACCGGCGGGCGGGCTGTGCTGCGCGTTTACGGAAGGCGCCTGACTTCTATGCTTATGCTTGTGCTTGTGCTCCGATGTCGGATTTTGATGGCCCGGCATCACAATCCCTCCTGTCCCAGTCTTGATTTCCGGTGGGCCTGCACCTGAAAGTAATACTCCCCCAGATCCTCCCGACCCAGATTTTTCCCCGTCTTATTCTGCTCGGCCTGGGCGGCCAGCAGCAGGTGCACCATACCCATGGGCGCCCCCTCCTCCGCGGCAAGGAAGGCGGCGGAGACGGCGATGTTCTTGATGCTGCTGCCCGACAGCTCCAGGCTGCGGGCCAGAAAGTCCAGGTCGATATCCTCGTCCCGGGGCAGTTCGGGAGGCAGTACGCTGCGCCAGATCTTCTCCCGCCGCTCCCGGTCGGGCAGCGTAAAGTCGATGATGAACTTGATCCGGCGCTTGAAGGCCTCGTCAAAATTCTGGAGGAAGTTGCTGGCCAGAATGACGATACCGTCGTACTCCTCCATTTTTTGCAATAGGTAGGAGGTCTGGACATTGGCGTACCGGTCGTGGGAGTCCTTGGTCTCGGAGCGCTTGCCGAACAGGGCGTCCGCCTCGTCGAAGAAGAGGATGCTCTGGCTCTTCTTCACCTCGTCGAACACGGCCCCCAGCTGCTTCTCCGTCTCCCCGATGTACTTGGAGAGCACCCCGGAGAGATCCACCTTGTACAGCTCCAGCCCCAGGCGGTTGGCGATAACCTGGGCGGCCATGGTCTTGCCGGTACCCGGCGGGCCGGTGAAGAGCATGGACAGTCCCCGGCCGTAGGCCACCTTTTTCCCGAAGCCCCACTGGTCGTACACCCGGTGGCGGTACTCCACCTGGGCGCAGGCGTTTTGCAGCCGCACTTTCTGCTCCGGGGGGAGGATGAGATCCTCCCAGGTGTAGGCGGCGTTCACCCGGCTGGCCGTTTTCCCCAGGTTGTGGGAGAGCTGACCCCGGCATGCCTGACGGAGCAGTCCCTCATCCAACTGCTCTGTCCCCTCCCACAGGGCCAGGCGCTTGGCCTCCTCCGCCGCGGCGCGGATCTGGCCGGGCTGGAGGGCGAACTGGATGGCCAGAGTCTCCAGGCTTACTGCCGGATCGAGGGATAGCCCCGCCAGATAGTATTGCCACAGCAGCAGCCGACCCGCCGTGTGGGGCACATCCAGCTCCAGGTCGATGCGCTGCCAGGGGGCGCAGGGGATCTCCGGCTGCCAGGGGCGGTCGGAGAGGAGAAACAGCCGCCCGGTGACCCCCGCCGCCCGCTCCAGGAGCAGGCGGATGTGCAGCGGGCTGGCGGCGGGCTTATCCGTCCCCTCCTGCCGGTCGGGGGGCTCCTCCTCCCCGTCCAGCAGCAGCTCAAAGCCGGTAAAGCCCAGGGCGGCGTCCCGGATGACGGCCTCCCGGCAGACGTGGAGCAGGATCTCCTTCCAGCTCATCCCGCTGCGGAACAGGGCGGCCAGGTCTGCCAGCAGCAGGGGCCGCCCCTCTCCCTGGCAGAAGTGCCGGGCCAGGGTGCGCCGCCCGGCTCCGGGCTGCCCCTTCAGGTAGAAGAGCACCGGCGTCTTCTCCGGCATGGCCCCGGCAAAGGCGGCCATCCTCTCCGCCAGCTCCCCGTAGAGCACCAGGGGGGTCAGATCCCCGTCCCCCGGCCAGAAGAGCTCCGCCATCCCCTCCAGGGCGGGGTCGGGGCGGTTGTAGTCAAAGAGAAAGCTCAGGATGCGCCGGTCCAGCTTGAGCCCGCAGGTGAGGTCGCTGCCCCCCTCCGTCCCCCGGTGTCCGGCGCGGAAGAAGCAGGAGAGCAGCTCCTCCCGCCCCCGCCACTGCCCCAGCAGCTCCTCCCGGCCGCCGGCGAAGGTGTGCAGGCACAGCTCCAGCCCGGGCAGCTGCCCGCCCCCCGGCTGGAGGGCGGCGTACCGCGCCCCATAGGAGGCGTCCAGCTCGGGGGCCAGGGCCAGGTAGACGCAGTGGCGCTCAAAGGAGGTCAGGCCGAACACCCGGAAAAGGTAGTCCAGCGGGGCGGTCCCCCCCGCCTCCACCGTGGCCAGGCAGCGGCTGCGGATTCGCTCCTCCACCCGGCCGGCCAGCACAAGGGCCTCCAGCCGGGCCTGCTCCTCTACGTCCTCCTCCAGGGGGACCAGCCGCCGGTCCACCAGCTGGAGGACGGCCCGGATATACTCCTGGGCGGACTGGAATGGCTCCGCCATCCGCCTCACCTCCTCTCCCCGTTTTTACTCACAGGCTGCTCAGGAGGGTGGCCACAATCTGGGCCATCTCCCCCCGGTTGAGGGTCGCCTTGGGGTTGAATTTATAGTTCTCCGCCATCTCCAGAATACCGGCGGAGCGCAGGCGCACCACCGACGTCTGGGCGTAGCTCGCCACCTGGCCCAGGTCGGTATATCCGGTGTCCAGCCCCTTGGAGCGCAGGCGCAGCCCCACCCCTGAGGCGATGTTGCCCAGCAGGGCGGCCATATCCTCCCGGGTGATGGCCTCGTCGGGCCGCAGCTTGCCGCCGCTGGTGAGGGCGGAGGCCAGATTGTTGAAGTAGAGCCAGCCAGACGCCCGGGCCAGGGAGGAGGACGCGGGCACGTCGTCGTACACCTGTACCGCCGAGGCGGGCAGGTTGGCCGCAGAGAGGGCCTGGGAGAGCAGGCTGATCATCTCTCCCCGGGTGGCCGCGTCGTCCGGGCGGTACCGGCTGCCTGTGCCGTCCAGCAGACCCCGGGCGGCCAGGAAGGTCACATAGGGGTTGGCCCAGTGGTCGGCCCCCACGTCGGAGAACACCGACGGCCGGTAGGCCACGCCGAATTTGGACAGGTGGTTTGTAAAGAAGTACACGCCCCCGGCCACGGGGTCGTAGAAGCACTCGGTGACCACCTCCAGGGTGCCGTCCTCATGGATGTACTCGATGACGATGGCATTGACGTCCTCCTCCGGGGCGGGCACATAGGGCACGAAGATCCGCACGCCGTAGGTCTCGCCAAACTCGGTCACCGGGACTCCCCCCACCGTCAGCGTCACGTCCACACCGGGCCGATCCCCGTGCTCCAGGCGGGTGATGGTGACGTCCACCTCCCCCTCCAGAGCGGCCACCTGCTGAATGCTCCCGCCATAAAGGCTGATGGAGCCCGCCGGGGTCTGGACGGTGAATCGGTCCCACTGCTCCTGGGAGATGCTCTGGAACTGATCTTCGGTCAGCTTCAGGATGTAGGTGCTGTTGGTCTTGTTCTCGTCCAGATCCTCGATGACGATGATGCCCTCCTTGTAGCCGTCCCCCTCCAGGCCCTCCACGTCCTGGGCGTGCTGCCGGGCCAGCTCCAGCAGGGCCTCCAGCTCCTCCTGGGTGACGGTGGTGACACTCACCCCGTCCTCCTCCACGGTGCCGTAGGGCCACAGGCGGGTGTCGCTGCTGGCGTTCTCCTCGTCCAGCTGGTTCTCCACCCGGATCTTGGGCTTCTCCGGCTGGGAGGAGGAGCTGCCGCCGCTTGAGCCGCCGCCGCTGGGCGCGGGGTTGGCCACAACGCCGGACACACCCACCGTCAGCTCCATGGGGTCGGCAGGCACCAGGTCGGCCGTCCCGTCGCCGTAGGTCATGGTGATATACCAGCTCACGCCGCCCTCCGGGTTGTGTTCGCTGCTCATGTCCCCGTCGTTGACCGCCCAGCCCTCCGGGGGAGTGATCACCGGGGTGGACTGGCTGTACCCCGCCTCCACGTCCAGCTGAAGCTGGATGGAGCCGGGAGCGCCGGGGGCGGTCCCCGCGGTACAGGTGAGGGTATAGCCCTCCCCGCTGGCATCGGCCACGGACACCAGCTGGGTAAAGGCGTCGGGATTTACCGTAAAGTCCACCGCCATGTCCATGTACAGGTAGTCATATCCGCTGATGGTTCCCGCGCCCTGCCCGCCGCTGTTGGTAATGCCAGAGGGATTGATCTCAATACTCTCCCCCGCCACCTCCCCGCCCGGATATCACGGTTACCTTTACCCCCACCGACTACTTCTCCGTCCTGGTGGAGGATGCGCCGGTCACCAGCGTCGCCTGGCCGGAGGGGACGGATCTCCCCTTTGTCCTGGAGGTGGATGCC
>CALWWS010000100.1 GCA_944385305.1 uncultured Oscillospiraceae bacterium
CGGCGATTCTCCAGGGTGAAAATCTGCTTGCGGACAGTCTGGATATAGTCCAGGTTGATCTCAGCGGTGATCACCTGGGGATAGTTGGAGGCCCGGGCAATCACGTTGCCCCAGGGGTCAACCACCAGGGAGTTGGCATAGGCCTGGAACTTGGGCTTCACCCCGCACTGGGCGGGGGCAATCACATAGCAGCCGTTCTCGATGGCCCGGGTGCGCAGGATCGTCTCCCAGTGATCCTTTCCGGTGGGCATGGTGAAGTCGGCGGGCACCATCAGAATCTGTGCGCCCTCCAGCGCCATAATGCGGTACAGCTCCGCAAAGCGCATGTCATAGCAGATGGACAGCCCCAGGCAGCCCACCTCCTGGGTGTCCACGGTGACGATCTCACTGCCCGGGCAGATGCGCTCGGACTCCTTGTTCACCGGTCCGTTGGGAATCACCACGTCGAAGGGGTGAATCTTGTGGTACTTGGCCGCCAGCTCCCCCTTGGGGTTGATCACCATGGTGGAGTTGAAGGGGCGGGGATCGCTGGGGTTCTTCTCATAGATGCTGCCGCAGTGAAGCCAAACCTGGTGCTTCTGCGCCAGCTCCGACATCAGGCGGAAGGTGGGGCCGCCGGGGACCTCCTCGGCGTGTCCGGCATTGTCCAGCCCCACATAGTTCATGCTCTCCGGCATGGTGATGAGCTTGGCGCCCCGGGCGGCGGCCTCCTCCACGAAGGACACGACGGTGTCCAGATTGGCCTGCACATCATCCTGGGAGTCCAGCTGCAAAACAGCGGCGATGAATTTGTTCAAAGCAGATTCTCCTTTCTCATCTGTCTGGGAAGAAATACTCCATCATCCTGCCGTCTTCTTTTTCCTGCCGAAGAGCAGCTCTCCGACAATGAGGAAGAAGAAGAACAGTACCACCGTGACAATGGTGGTGATGGTGGGGGCAGTGAAAATCATCAGGGAGCCCACCACCATATAGGGGATCTGCCAGGCATAGCCCAATGTGCTGGAGGTGGAGATACAGGTGGAAGCGGTGGTCTCATTGTCCGGATCCATCACCTTGACCAGCATCAGGCCGGTGGCCAGCACGCCGCAGGCCATGCCAAACAGGCCCACGCCCGTCTCAAAGGGGTTCTGGTGCAGCCAGCGCTTGCCCAGGTAGAAGCAGGTGAACAAATTGACCAGCACCATGGCGAAGGAGATGACCACCAGCGGCAGGGCGTAGCTGATGAAGATCTGGCGGGAGGTCGTGGCAATGGCGGCGGTGATCATGTACTCCAGGGCGGTACCGGTGATGCGGCCCATCAGCTTCCGGTCAATGCGCTCCTTCAGCTGGGTGCGGTTGATGCCGAAGCCCACGATCATGCTGGACACCAGCACGGCGCCTACCAGGGGGAAGTTGGACATAACGGGGTGGATTTTCATCAGCAGGGCCCGCACGATGACGCCCACAACCACCACAAAGCCCACGATAGCCAGCTGGAAGGCCAGGGGGTCCAGGGAGGAGACATTGGTCACGCCGTTGCCCACCGAAACCCGCTTCTCCGGACGGATGTAGCCGGTGCGCTCGCCCTCATCCATATCGGCGAAGGACATCTTCACATGGGTGAGGCCCTTCTTGGCGCCGATATTGATGATGATCATGCCCAGAATCACGCCGCAGAGGATGCCGATGGTGGCAAAGGTCACACCCACACCCACAGCGTCATCCCACAGCCCGGCATCCTGAATGATGTTTCCCACGGTGGTCGCGTTTCCGTGGCCGGCGTAAAAGCCCCAGACGCCCATGAAGCCGAACTGATAGGGCAGATCGGTCATAAACAGTCCAAACAGGGCGGTGATGCCCAGGCCGACGATCAGCTGACCCTGGTGGGTCACACCGGCCATAAAGGTGGTGGCCATGCCGTCGCGTCCCACCTGGTTGAGCTCCAGGCTCAGGAACATGGTGGCGCAGACCACAATGACCAGGACGCCGGACCACTGTCCAATGCCGCTGCTGAACGGGATGTACACCGGAGCAACGGTCCCCAGCCAGTCAGCGCTGAGCAGCATGCCGATGGTACCCGCAATCAGGGAGGTGGGAATGAAGTACTTTTGCAGAATCGTGATGCGCTTGCGCAGCTCAAATCCAATCAGAAGCAGCACACTCAGATATGCAAAGTCGATCAATACGTCATTTAAGGTCATGCAGAGCGACTCTCCTTTCCAAACAACAGTTCATGGGGATCCCGGCGGAATCAGTTGTCGTAATAGGGGGCGTACTTCTCCACCAGCGAGAACTGCCCCATCATGCGGTGAATCCGGGTGGGGGGATCGGTCATCTTGTCCCGGACCCCAAGGGTAGAGCCCTGATCAGCCAGAGCGCCCAGCACCTCGATCATCCCCTGGGCGGCGGCCAGCATGGAGGAGAGGGGGAACAGGCCGATGGTATAGCGCAGCGCCTTCACCTGCTCAATGGGCACGTTTCCGCCCACAAAGCCCTTCTCATTCAGGTTGACCATCAGGGGGATCCTGGCCTCATCCGAGATCTTCTTCAGCTCGTCCATGGACTTGATGCCGTCCACATAGGCGTAGTCGGCTCCCCGCTCCACGGCCAGGTTGATGCGGCGGATCGACTCGTCCACGCCGAAATTATACAGGTTGGCGCAGGTGCGGTAGACAATGATAAAGTCGTCGGAGACGCTGTCCCGCACCGCCTGGATCTTGGGTCCCATCAGCTCCCACTCGATGATCTCATCCCGTGCGGGGTGATTGGCGGGCAGCACCTTGTCATCGATCTGCAGCCCGGCCGCACCCAGCTGCTCGTACATCGCGCCGGTATTGGCCGCCTGGATGGCATTGCCGAAGCCGTTGTCCGCGTCCGCCAGCAGAGGGGCCCTGCAGGAGGATACAATGTGCTGAATGGCGGTGCCGAACTCCGCCAGGCTCAAAAAGCCGAAGTCAGGACGCCCCAGCACGCTGTAAGCCAGTGCACCGCCGGACAGGAACAGAGCGGGGAAGCCCGCCTCCTCGGCGATTTTGGCCGAGAGGCAGTCGTACACACCGGGCAGGGTCAGAAACTTGTTCTCCGATAAGATCTTTCTCAGGTCCTGGGCGTGGGCATTGCTCATAATAAATACCTCCTCTTTCTTGGTGGGCCCGGCCGCAGCCGGGCGTGGCCTCCGGTTCTCTGCGGTAATTGTACAATATCGATAAAGTTTTGGGCAAATACCCGTTTTGGTATGAGGATATGACGAAAAAGGAATGGGGTTCTGTCAGATTGAGGTTTGTGCTTTTCTGTATTCTTTGTTATAATAATAACGAATTAGCAGTGTACAGTCTGGCCGCGGGGTGCGCGCAAAGGAGTTGGCTGGGTATGATCGATCAGAGATACATCAAGTACATCAAGACAATTGCTCAGTGCCACAGCTTTTCCAAGGCGGCCCAGCTTCTCTATGTCTCCCAGCCGGCGCTGAGCCGCTTTGTCAAAAAGGTGGAGGACGAGATGGGGGCCTCTCTCTTTGACCGGGATACGATTCCTCTGCGGCTTACCCCGGCAGGGGAGCGCTATCTCACCTATATGGAGGAATTTCAGGACCTGGAGAAAAAAATGTACGCGGAATTTTCCAGTCACGGCGCCGGCGCGCAAAGCTTGACCATCTCCACCCTGCCGCTGCTGGGACTCTATGTGCTGCCCAAGATCATCCCCGACTTTGCGGAACAGTACCCCTCTGTGGATCAGAGGATCGTCGAGTGCTCCAGCGTGGACCTGCTCAGGCGCCTGGACGAGGGAGAGACCGATCTGGCGCTCACCAATCTGCAGCCCGCCCGGGAGGGGTTTATGGTCCTGAAGCTCCTCCGGGACCCGCTGGTGATCGCGGCCCCCTACACCGATGAGATGCGCCGGCGGTATCCCGGATGCGCAGACAATCTGAACAGCCCCCTTCCGGCGGATCTGAAGGAGCTGGAGCAGAAGGCACTGATTGTGCTGCGCCCCTGGCAGAATATGCGGATTGCCGCTGAAACCGCCTGCCGACATTACGGCTTTACCCCTGCAAAGGTGGTGGAGGTCCCCAGCCTTCCCTCCGCCCTCAGTCTGGTGAGCAGCGGTCGGGGGATCACGTTTATCTGCCCCACCTATGTTCACTGCATCCAGCCTCAGAACCCTCTGATCTACTTCGCCCTGGATGAGCTGGAGGGGCTTACTGACGTGCGCGCCATCTGCCGGGAGGATACCAAAAATCTCTATGTAAAGGAGTTCTGCCGCTGTGCCGTCCGGAAATTGAAGGACGGCTTGAACGATCCGACCTGAACCGGCGCAGTATAAAATATCATGCAAAGCCGCCCTCCCGGACCCGAACGGTCCCGCAGGAGAGCGCGGCGGCAAGAGAAAGCTCCCGGCCTGCGGCCGGGAGCCACATTCTTTGTTATGCAAATTTTTGATGCCAGATCAGCCAGCTCAGCCCCGCCAGCTG
>CALWWS010000101.1 GCA_944385305.1 uncultured Oscillospiraceae bacterium
CAGACCGCCCCGCATGGCCATAATGGTGGTGAGTAAAATGACCACGATAATGAGGTAAAACCCCACATCGCGCATGCTTCCTCGCTTTTTCAAACAGCGGACACTTCCTTTCCGGACAGGTGCGGCTGTGCGGCCGCGGACGCCCTAGTGCTCGTACACACTGGGCTTCAATACCCCTATGTAGGGGAGATTGCGGTAGCGCTCGGCATAGTCCAGCCCGTAGCCCACCACAAAGTAGTCCGGAATGGAGAAGCCGGAATAGTGCAGCTCCACCGGCTTGACCCGGCGGGAGGGTTTATCCAGCAGGGTGCACAGGCGGATAGAGGCAGGCTGGCGGGCCTTAAGAATCTCCAGCAGATAGCTCAGGGTGTTGCCGCTGTCCAGAATATCCTCCACCACAATGACATCCTTGCCCTCGATGTGCTCAGAGAGATCCTTGATGATCTTTACCTGGCCGGAGCTACTGCTCCCCGTCCCGTAGGAGGACACCGCCATAAAGTCCACCGTGCAGGGCAGGGTGATTTTACGCACCAGGTCGGCCATAAAGACAAAGGAACCCCGCAGCACGCTCACCAGCAGGGGCTCCCTGCCCACATAGTCGGCGTCAATCTGGGCGGCAATCTCCCCCACCCGGCGGCTGAGCTCCTCCTCCGAGAAGAGCACCCGCTCCACATCCTGCTCCATGATATTGCCCATCTCCATCACTCTTTCCTGTAAAATTCCAGCTCATAGGCGCTCTGGCCGGGCCGGGCCAGCCGCCTGCTGTCCGGGCCGAAGCCGGCCACGGCAATCACCCCCGCGCTGTCGGCCAGCACGGGAACACGCTCCCGCTGCCGCCGGGGGATCTTCTCGTCAATAAACAGTTTTTTCAGGGTCTTGGTGCCCTCCCGGCCGGGCAGGAGGATAGTATCCCCCGTCTGCCGGGCCCGGAGCACCAGCTCCCCCTCCGCCTCGTCCCGGGGCAGATAAAATACCCCGCTCCGGTTTGCCAGGGGGCAGACCGCCGGGCGGCAACGCACCAGCCAGCCGGTATCCCCCGCCGCCGTCTCCCCGTCCAGGGCCAGGGGTACCGTGGTCAGGGGGGGCAGGGGGGCGCCGCGGGTGGTGAAAAGAAGCTCTCCATATACCCGCTGGGCCATCCGGCCGCCGGGCAGAGCAAATACGGCGGAGGGATCCTCCCCCCTGGCCAGCTCCACCACCCCGTTCAGATGGGCGGAGGAGCAGTTCACCGGCCCGTCTCCCATCTGCTCCAGCAGGCGGCGCACCGCCCGTGGGGCGATGGCAGCGGGCAGCTGGGCAATGCAGGAGGCCTCGATCACCAGATCGTCCTCCGCCCAGCGGGCGGCCAGGCAGGCCCGGGCCGCCTGGGCATTGAGGTAGTCGTCATCAGCCCGCAGGTACCGCATGGTACACGCGCTGCTCTCCACCGCCCGGGGGTTGAGCTGCTTCAGTACCGGAATCACCTGGCGGCGCAGGCGGTTGCGGGCATAGGTCTCGTCGGTGTTGCTGCTGTCCTCCACATGTTCTACCCGGTTTTGGGCCAGGTAATCCTCAATCTCCCCCCGGGTGACCTCCAGCAGGGGGCGGACAATCTCCCCCCGGCGGGGCGGAATGCCCGCCAGCCCGTGGAGACCGGAGCCCCGGGCCAGGTGGAGCAACAGGGTCTCCAGGTTGTCGTCGGCGCTGTGGGCGGTGGCGATGCGCCCGCAGCCCAGCTCCTCTGCCGCCCGGCAGAGGAATGCGTAGCGCATCTCCCGGGCGGTCTCCTCCAGCCCCCGGCCCAGTTGCCGGGCCCGGGCGGACACATCCCCCTCCCCCAGGGTAAAGGGGATATCCCGCTCCCGGCACCACCGCTCCACAAAGGCGGCGTCCCGCGCCGACTCCTCCCCCCGCAGCCGGTGGTTGAAGTGGGCGGCGGCCACGGTGAAGCCCAGCTCCTCCCCCAGAGCGCCCAGCAGGTGGAGCAGGCACATGGAGTCCGCCCCGCCGGACACGGCGCACAAAATCCGCCCTCCGGCGGGGAGCATGTCGTATTCCAGGGCCAGGGCCCGAACCTTGTCCCGCATCAGTACTCCTCGTGCCTGCGGTCGATGGAGGAGAAGGTGGTGTACTCGGGCAGCCACTGCAGTTCCACCGTTCCCGTCTCGCCGTGGCGGTTTTTCGCAATAATGCACTCGGCCAGATTGTGGTTTTCGCTGTTCTCCTCGTAGTAGTCCTCCCGGTAGAGGAACATGACAATGTCCGCGTCCTGCTCGATGGCTCCCGACTCACGCAGGTCGGAGAGCATGGGCCGCTTGTTGGAGCGGGCCTCGTTGGCGCGGGAGAGCTGGGAGAGGCAGAGCACCGGCACATTGAGCTCCTTGGCCATGATCTTCAGGGCCCGGGAGATGTCGGAGACAATCTGCTGCCGGTTGTCTCCGCTGCGGCCGGAGCCGCCGGCGGAGGTCATAAGCTGGAGGTAGTCTATGACCACCAGCCCCAAATTATCCACCCTGCGGCACTTGGCGTTCATGTCCGCCACCGACAGGGTGGGGTTGTCGTCAATCAAAATCTGGGTCTTGTTCAGCGCCGCGGAGGCGGCGGCAATCTTTTCCCAGTCGTCCTCGTACAGCTTGCCGGTCACCAGGCGCTTATTGTCCACAAAGCTCTCCCCGGCGATCAGGCGCATGGCCAGCTGCTCCCGGCTCATCTCCAGGGAGAAGAAGACCACCGTCTTGCCCGAGTACTTGCCCGCGTGGAGCAGGATGTTCAGGGCCATGGAAGTCTTGCCCATGCCCGGCCGGGCGGCCAGGAGGATGAGATCCGACTTGTTCAGCCCGGAGATGGCGCTGTCCACATCGGGCAGGCCGGTGGACAGGCCGGGCACCGCCTGGTCGCTGGCGGCCAGCTCGTTGAGGCGCTCATACACCTGCAAAATCACGCTGGAGATGTGCTCCAGCCCCTGGGCGGAGCGGCCCTGGCGGATGGCGTAGATCCGCTGCTCGGCGGCCTCCAGCACCTGCTGGGCCGTCCCCGTCCCCTCCTGAATCATGGCGGTAAGCTCCCCCGCCGTCTCCGCAATGCGCCGCAGCAGGGCCTTGTCCTTCACGATGGCCACGTACTCCTTTACGTTGGCCGCCGTAGGCGTAATCTCCATGAGCTGGAGGATATAGCCCCGGGAGGTGTTCTCATCGTACACCCCGTTCTGGCGCATGTGGTCCAGTACGGTCACCGGGTCGATGG
>CALWWS010000102.1 GCA_944385305.1 uncultured Oscillospiraceae bacterium
GAGCTGGCCCGCAAGTACCGGGAGAACGAGGACATCATCCACGCGGTGGAGGCCCACCACAACGATGTGGAGCCCAAGACCATCGTGGCCTGCCTGGTGCAGGCGGCCGACGCCATCTCCGCCGCCCGGCCCGGCGCCCGGCGGGAGAATCTGGAGAACTATATCAAGCGCCTGGAGAAGCTGGAGGAGGTCACCTCCTCCTTCCCCGGGGTGGAGAAGTCCTTTGCCATCCAGGCCGGCCGCGAGGTGCGCATCATGGTCTCCCCCGAGAAGGTGGGCGAGGATCAGATGGTGCTGCTGGCCCGGGAGATTGCCAAGAAGATCGAAGAGGAGCTGGAGTACCCCGGCCAGATCAAGGTCAACATGATCCGGGAGACCAAGGTTGTGGAGTACGCCAAGTAAGAACCGTATGTGCAAAGCCGTCCCGGCCCAGGCCGGGGCGGCTTTTTGCGGGGCAAAGCGGGAGGAATTTCTTTGAACGAGGGGCAAAAGATCCGGCTGTGCCGGAGCCTGTACGGCTGGCTGCAGGCCCTTGTGGGGGTGCTGGTGGTTTTGGTGCTGTGCTTTACCTTTTTCGGACGGGTGATGGCGGTGGACGGCCACTCCATGGAGCCCACCCTGGAGGACAGGAGCCTGATGCTGGTGCGCCGGGCGGGGTACACCCCGGCGGCAGGGGATGTGGTGGTGCTGCGCAAGGCCTTCGGTCTTACCGACGGCCCCATAGTCAAGCGGATTGTGGCCACCGGAGGGCAGCGGGTGGAGATTGACTACAGGGCGGGCACCGTGACGGTAGACGGACAGGTGCTCTGCGAGCCCTATATTAAGGAGGCCATGGCCCAGCCCTGGTATGAGAACCTTACCGCCATGACGGTGCCGGAGGGCTGCGTCTTTGTCCTGGGAGACAACCGCAACGGCTCCAACGACAGCCGGGATGTGACCCTGGGCGCGGTGGATGTACGCTACATTCTGGGCAAGGCGGAGCTGGTGTTCTTCCCGCCGGGCGCGTCGGGGCTGATTCAATAAAAAAAGCCGCAGGAGCCATCCTGCGGCTTTCTTCTTTGCTGTTCAGGACAAGGTGAGATCCCCCTCTTTGATCCAGCCGATTTTTCGGAAGAGCAGGCCGAAGGCCCAGCAGATCACAGCGGGGAGCACAAAGGAGATGAGAATGAGCCCCGCCCAGTCCCAGGCGGTGATGGGTGCCCCCGAGGCCACCCAGCCGGAGTATACCCCGATCTGGCCCACCAGGCCGCAGGTGCCCATGCCGGAGGAGATGGCCGGGCCGTTCATCTCCAGGCGGAAGACGCAGGTGGCGATGGGGCCGGTAATGGCTGAGGTAAGAATGGCGGGCAGCCAGATGCGGGGATTCCTGACGATGTTGCCCATCTGGAGCATGGAGGTGCCCAGCCCCTGGCTCACCAGCCCGCCCCACCGGTTTTCCCGGAAGGACATCACCGCAAAGCCCACCATGTTGGCGCAGCAGCCCGCCACCGCCGCCCCGCCGGCCAGGCCGGTGAGAGCCAGAGCGTGGCAGATGGCCGCCGAGGAGATGGGCAGGGTGAGAAAGATGCCCACCAGCACCGAGACGATAATGCCCATGAGGAAGGGCTGCAGCTCGGTGGCCCACATAATGAGCTGTCCCAGGGCCAGAGCCCCCGCCCCGATGGGGGCGGCAATGAGCATGGACAGCCCCGCGCCCGAGAGAATGGTCACCAGGGGGGTGACCAGAATGTCCACCGGGGTCTCCTTGGACACCATCTTGCCCAGCTCGCTGGCGATGACCGCCACCACCAGCACGGCCAGCGGTCCCCCCGCGCCCCCCAGATCGTTGGCTGCCCAGCCCACCGCCGCCAGAGAGAAGAGCACCAGGGGCGGGGCCTGGAGGGCAAAGCCGATGGAGATGGCCATGGCCGGGCCGGACACCGCCTTGGCAAAGTCGCCGATGGTCACCAGCCAGGCGATCCCCAGCTGGGTGCCCAGGGTGTTGAGAATGGTGCCGATGAGCAAAGAGGCGAACAGACCCTGGGCCATGGCCCCCAGGGCGTCCACCCCGTATCGCTTGGCGGAGAGCACAATGTTCTTCCGCTTGCAGAATTCCTTAAAGTTTCCCATGTATGTTCCCTCTCCAACAAAAACAAAAAATAGGACAAGTCAGGTGTCTTGACACCTGACTTGTCCTATTATATTCTCCCCGAAGGATTTGTCAATCCCCTTTTCGACCCTTTTTCCACAGGACCGCCGCCAGAACGACCCCGGCGGCCATCACCGCAATGCCGGCGGCCAGAATCACGGTGGCGATGGTGAGAAAGATCTCCCCGGTGGAGGAGATCATGGCGGGCATGCCCCCCATCTGCTGGGGAAAGTCCACGCTCCAGCCCAGGCCGGAGAAGTAATCCCCCAGGGTAATGCGGAATATCCGGCCGAAGGCGAACCGGGCCAGGGCCCCCACCAGGGTAATCCCCGCTCCGCTCAGGGCGATGTATACCCCCGCCAGCCAGCCGTACCGCCGGATCAGACGGCCCAGCATGCCGGCGTGATCCCGGGGCGGTGGCGGCGGCTGGGCCCCCTCGGGCGGCGGGCCGGCCGGGCTGTCGGGACTGATCAGCTCGTCCACCGTCACGCCGAAGACCCTGGCCAGGGCCGCCAGCTTGTCTATCTCGGGGGTGGCGTCCCCCAGCTCCCACTTGCTCACCGCCTGACGGCTCACCCCCACCCGGGCGGCCAGCTCCTCCTGGGAGAGTCCGGCCTTTTTACGGTAAAACAAAATTTTTTCCGAAAGCGTCATCTGTTCGCTCCCCTCTCTGTGCCGTTTGGGTATCCCTTACGGGGTGATCCTACCAAAACCGGCGGTTGCGCGCCACCAGCGCAGGCTGGAAATTCCGCAACCGGCGGTTGCGCGGGCATTAAACATACCCCAGCCCGCCCCGTACCGATACCTCCCCGGAGGAGACCGCCTCCGTCCGGCCGTCCGGCCAGCGCACCAGCAGAGAGAAATCCTCGTCAATGCCCTGGGCAAAGCCCTCCGCCTCGCCTCCGGGGCGGAGCACCCGCACCGGGCGGCCCACCGTCAGGCAGCCGGCCCGGTAGCGCTCCAGCCACTCCTCCCACGCCCCGGGGAAAGCGGCGTACATGTCGTCCAGGGCGGCGAGTACTGCCGCCGCCACCTCCGCCCGGCGGGGGATACGGCCCAGGGCCTGGAGCAGGGAGGCGGCCACCGGGGCCAGCTCGGGCCCGAAGTCCTCCGCCGTCTGGCTGATGTTCACCCCCACTCCCACAATCACATGGCTCAGCCGGCCGCTCTCCGCCTCCAGCTCCAGCTCGGTGAGGATGCCGCACAGCTTGCGCCCCTCCCAGATCACATCGTTGGGCCACTTGATCCCCGGCCGGAAGCCGCACAGCTTTTCCAGAGCGTCGCACACCGCCACCGCTGTCCAGGCGGTGAGGGCGGACACCTGCTCCAGGGAGCAGCGGGGGCGCAGCAGCACGGAGAGATAGATCCCCTTCCCCGGCGGGGAGAGAAAGCTCCTCCCCCGGCGGCCCCGTCCTCCGGTCTGCTCCAGGGCCACCACCGCCAGTCCGTCCGACTCCCGGCCCATGGCCCGGCGCTTTGCCTCGTTGTTGGTGGAGTCCACGCTCTCCAGGCACACCAGGTTCCGGCCCAGCAGCCGCCCTGCCAGGGCGCCTGCCAGCTCCCCGGCGGACACCCGGTCGGGGGACTGCTCCAGTGCATAGCCCCGGTTGGGGGCGGAGGATATTACGTACCCCTCCTGCCGCAGGGCCTCCACCGCCTTCCACACCGCCGCACGGCTTACCCCCAGCTCCTGGCTCACCGCCTGGCCGGACAGGGGCTCTCCCCCACGGCCCTTCAGCAGCGCCAAAACCTCATCCCGCAGCATCTCCCGCGCCCCCTTTCGTCTTTTTGTATTGTACCCGGGCAGGGGCTGATTGTCAACTTGTGTGGAATTACAGTTTACATTTCTGAGATTGTAAACTATAATTCTATTAAAGTTTACAATTGAGACGGAGGGGATTTTATGCGCAGCAAAACGGCCTGGCTCATGCTGGCCGCCCTGTTTACCGCCCTGACCGCCCTGGGGGCCTTTTTGAAGATTCCGGTGGGACTGGCAGCGGTCTCCCTCCAGAGCCTGATCACCGCCCTGGCGGGGCTGCTGCTGGGGGCCAAATGGGGGGCCCTGTCCCAGGCGGCCTATGTAATTCTGGGGCTGGTGGGCCTGCCAATCTTTGCCCTGGGGGGCGGGCCGGGGTATGTGCTCCAGCCCAGCTTTGGGTTTGTACTGGCTCTGATCCCGGCGGCCTGGGTCATCGGGGCGGCGGCGGGGCGGGAGCCGTCGGCGATCCGGT
>CALWWS010000103.1 GCA_944385305.1 uncultured Oscillospiraceae bacterium
GCCCAGGGCGCGGAGCATGAAGGTGAGATACATCTCGCAGGTGGCGGTGGTCTCCGACCCGAAGGAGGAGGCGGAGACTCCCTTGGTCAGCCCCCGGTCATAGGCGCAGGACACATAGCCGTCGGCCCAGGAGGGCACGTCGGCAAAGGGGTGGCTCTTCTCCATGGCCTCCGCCTCTTCCCCCAGGCCCAGGGCGCGCACCAGCATGGTGACTGCCTCCACCCGGCTGGGGGCACGGTCCAGGTCAAAGTCTGGCTGGCCGTCCTCTCCGGTGCCCACCCCCTTGAACAGCCCCAGGGTGTAGAGCTTTTGGGCGGTGGACTCCTCCTGCTGACCTGAACCCGCGGCAGAGGCGGCGGTGGCCAGCAGACTTGCGGCAAGCAGCAGGGCAAGCAAACGCTTCATGGAAACTCCTCCCTTTCTCTGTGTCCTTCTTTCCTGTTCCGGCGGGCTCACATATCCCGCCAGTTGATAACGTCCTTGTTCTTTACAAAGTACTCGACGCCCGAGTAGACGGTGGTAATCACAATCACCGCCGTGCACACCCAGTCCAGCACAAAGCCCTGGAAGGCCAGCATCAGGCAGATGCACACCATGGTGCCCGCCGTCTTCACCTTACCCGACCAGCCCGCGGCAATCACCCGGCCCCCCTCCACGGCGATGAGGCGCAGGGCGGTGACCGCGAACTCCCGGGCCACCACAATCACCAGGGCCCACACGGGCAGCCGCCAGCAGGCCACAAACCAGATCATGGCCGCCATGACCAGGATCTTGTCCGCCAGGGGGTCCATAAACTTGCCGAAGTCGGTGACCTGATTGAAATGCCGGGCGATGTAGCCGTCGGCAAAGTCGGTGACGCTGGCGGCGATGAAGACGGCCAGGGCCACCCACATGTGGCCGGTGAAGGGGAGATAGAGCACCACCAGGAACAACGGGATGAGCAGGATGCGCAGCATGGTCAGCTTGTTGGCCGTGTTCATAACTCCCTCACTCCTCTATCTCGCCGGTGAGATCCCCGTCGCTGGTGCCGGTGATGCGCACGTTGACAAAGCTGCCCGCCTCCACCAGCCCGGCGGCGGTGAAGTAGACATGCCCGTCGATGTCGGGGGAGTCGGCGTAGCTGCGCCCTGCCCAGCAGCCCATCTCGGCGTCAAAGCCCTCACACAGCACCTCCAGGGTCTCTCCCAGGCGGCTGTCATTGTACCGGTCAATGACCCGGGACTGGAGATCCACCAGCAGCTCCAGCCGCCGGCGGGCCACCTCCTCGGGCACCTGGCCGGGCATTTCGGCCGCCGGGGTGCCCTCCTGGGGGGAAAACTGGAAGATCCCCGCCCGCTCAATCTCCACCTCGTCCAGGAAGGCGGCCAGATCCTCAAACTCCGCCTCTCCCTCCCCGGGCAGGCCCACAATCAGGGAGGTGCGCAGCACAAGCCCCGGGATCCGCGCCCGCAGCCTGGCGATGAGGGCGGTGATCTCCGCCCGGGTGCCCCGGCGGTTCATGGCCTTCAAAATGGCGTCGCTGCTGTGCTGGAGGGGGATATCCAGGTACTTGACAATCTTGTGCTGGCGGGCGATGACCTCAATGAGGGCGTCGTCCACCTCGTCGGGGTAGAGGTAGTGCAGGCGAATCCAGTGGAAGGGCAGCTTGCACAGCTCCTCCAGCAGCTGGGCCAGCTGCCGCTGGCCATTCAAATCCGTACCGTAGCGGGTGATGTCCTGGGCCACCACGATGAGCTCCTTCACCCCCCGGCGGGCCAGCTGCTCCGCCTCGGAGAGCAGGGAGTCCATGGTGCGGCTGCGGTAGCGCCCCCGCAGGGAGGGGATGACGCAGTAGGAGCAGCGGTTGTCGCACCCCTCGGCGATCTTCAGGTAGGCGGTGTAGGCCGGGGTGGCCAGCACCCGCGCCCCCTCCTCGTCCGTGTGGTCGATGTCCCCGAAGCGGCGGGGGGTGCCCCCCGCCATGGCCTCCTCCAGGGCGGAGACGATCTCCGTGTAGCTCCCCGTGCCCAGCAGGCCGTCCACCTCGGGCAGCTCGGTGAGAATCTCCTCCCCGTAGCGCTGGGACAGGCAGCCGGACACCAGCAGCTTCTTCAGCTTCCCCTCCTGCTTGAGGGCGGCCAGCTCCAGGATGTGGTCGATGGCCTCGCTCTTGGCGCTGTCAATAAAGCCGCAGGTGTTCACCACCGCCGCGTCGGCCTCCTCGGGCCGGGCGGTGAGGGTGTGCCCCGCCTGGCGCACCAGGGCCATCATCTGCTCTGCGTTCACCAGGTTCTTGGCACAGCCAAGACAGATAAATGCTACCTTCAAAAGGCTGAATCCTCCTCTATCTCCCCGCCGTACCGGCGCAGGCCCGCCTGGATGTCCTCCCAGCGGTAGCCCCGGCGGGCCAGGGCGTTTGCCGCCCGGCGCAGGCTGTCCCGGTCGGCCGGGCCGTCCCCCAGTTTGCGGCGCAGGAATTCGTCAATCCCCGCCTCGGGGCCGGACAGGCCCTCCAGGGCCCCGTCCCAGTGCTCCCGGGGGACGCCCCGGCGGAACAGCTCGTCCCGCACCCTCCGCTCCCCGTAGCCCCGGGCGGCGCAGCGCTCGGCCACCAGGCGGGCGTAGGCCGCGTCGTCCAGATAGCCCAGCTCCTCCAGCCGGTCGGCCGCCCGGGCCGCCTGCTCCGGGGTGGCGGCGGGCTCCCGCTTGCCGCCCGCCCGGGGGGCGGTGAGCTTGTCAATCAGCTCCCTGCGGGACATGGGCCGGGCGGCCAGCAGGGCCAGGGCGCGCTCCCGCACCCGGCTCTCCCCCGCCGCATCAAGAATCTGGGCCAGCTGGTCGTCCTCCAGCTCCAGCCCGGCGTACAGGCCGAAGCGGACCACCTCGCCCTCCCCCAGGCGCAGCAGGCTGCCGTCGTCCAGAAAGCACAGCCAGCGCCCGGGTACCTTGTCCGAGGGGCGCAGATCAGCGATCCGCATCCTCGCCGTCCTCAAAGTCCTCCGCGGACACGTCCACCGCGCGGCCCGCCGCCCGGGCGGCCGCCCGGGCCTGGCTGCTCATGAGCTTGTAGGCGTTCTTGCGGATGCCCGCCTCCAGCTCGTCGCACAGGGCGGGGTTGTCCTTCAGGTACTGCTTCACCGCGTCCCGGCCCTGGCCCAGGCGCATCTCCCCCATGGAGAACCAGGAGCCCGACTTCTGGATCAGATCCAGCTTGGCCGCCAGGTCGATGATCTCCCCGATCTTGGAGATGCCCTCGCCGTACATGATGTCGAACTCGGCCTCCTTGAAGGGGGGAGCTACCTTGTTCTTCACCACCTTGGCCCGGGTGCGGTTGCCGATGATCTCCCCGCCGCTCTTCAGGGCCTCCACCCGGCGCACGTCGATGCGCACCGAGGCGTAGAACTTCAGGGCCCGGCCGCCGGTGGTGACCTCGGGGTTGCCGTACATCACCCCCACCTTTTCCCGCAGCTGGTTGATAAAGATGACCACGCAGTTGGTCTTGGCGATGGAGCCGGCCAGCTTGCGCAGGGCCTGGCTCATCAGCCGGGCCAGCAGGCCCACGTGGGAGTCCCCCATGTCCCCCTCGATCTCCGCCCGGGGGGTGA
>CALWWS010000104.1 GCA_944385305.1 uncultured Oscillospiraceae bacterium
GGTCCGGTCCAGCACCGAGCGGATCAGCACCCGCCCCACATCGGGCCGCCGGTAGGGGGGCAGCTCCAGGGTAAAGGCGGAGGGCGTGCCCCGCAGCAGGGTGGCGGAGAGCAGCCGGGACATGAGCAGGGTGGCCCCCACCCCCAGCACCAGCACGCCGGTGAGCAGCAGGGCGCTCACCCCGCCCCTCCACGGCCCCGCCCCGGCGAAGAACACCCCCAGCAGGGCGATGAGGGTGGGGAAGCGGCCGTTGCAGGGCACCAGGCTGTTGGTGAGGGCGGCCACCAGCCGCTCCCGGGGGGAGTCGATGATCCGGCAGCCCACCACCCCGGCGGCGTTGCAGCCGAAGCCCATGCACATGGTGAGGGCCTGCTTGCCGCAGGCCCTGGCCTTCTGAAAGGCGCAGTCCAGCACGAAGGCCACCCGGGGCAGGTAGCCCAGATCCTCCAGCAGGGTGAACAGGGGGAAGAAGATGGCCATGGGGGGGAGCATCACGCTCACCACCCAGGCCAGCACCCGGAATGCCCCGAACACCAGGCACTGGCGCAGCCACTCCGGGGCCCCCAGCCAGAGGAAGAGATCCCCCAGCCGGTCCTGCACCCAGAACAGCCCGGCGGAGAGGAGCTGGGAGGGGTAGTTGGCCCCCTGGATGGTGAGCCACAGCACCCCGGCCAGCAGGGCCAGCATCAGGGGGATGCCGGTGGCGCGGGAGGTGAGCAGCCGGTCCAGCCGCCCGCCCGGCCTGCCCCTGTCCGCCGGGGCGCTTGCCGCGGCGGAGGCGCACACCCGCTCGGCCTGCATCACCAGGCAGGCCCACAGGCGCTGCTCCAGCTCCTCCCGGCCCAGGCCCGCCCGCTCCAGGCCCGCCAGGGCCTCCTCCAGGGCGGCGGCGGCGCCCTCCTCCCGGCGCGGGTCAAAGCCCAGCCCCGCCGCCAGGCCGTCCAGGGCGGCCCCGTCCCCCTCCAGCAGCCGCAGGGCGGCCCACCGGGGGGGCACCTTCTCCACCAGGCGGGGGGGCAGGGCGGCCTCCAGGGCGGCGGCCGCCCGCTCCAGGCTGGGCAGCAGGGGGACGGGGGGCGGCGCGGGGGCGGGGTTGGGGGGGAGCACCCCCTCCACCGCCTCCAGCAGCTCCTCCAGCCCCTGCCGCCTGCCCGCCGCGGTGCCCCGCACGGGCACTCCCAGCTTCTCCTCCAGGGCGGTGAGATCCACCCGGATGCCCCGGCGGCGGGCCTCGTCCAGCAGGTTGACGCACACCACCGTCCGGGGCTGGAGCTCCATGACCTGGAGGGCCAGGATCAGGCTGCGCTCCAGGCAGGTGGCGTCGCACACCACCACGGCGGCATCCGCACCGCCGAAGCAGAGGAAGTCCCGGGCCACCTCCTCCTCCGCCGAGTGGGGGCGCAGGGAGTAGGTGCCCGGCAGGTCGGCCAGCACATACTCCCGCTCCCCCCTCCGGCAGCGGCCCACGGCGCACTCCACCGTCTTGCCCGGCCAGTTGCCCGTGTGCTGGCGCAGGCCGGTGAGGGCGTTGAAGAGGGTGGACTTGCCCACGTTGGGGTTGCCCGCCAGGGCGATGACCCGCTCCCCCGGCCTCCGGTCTGCCGGGAGGGCGCCGGTCAGGCCCATGATGTACTCACTCCCTCCTCCACCTCCACGCCCCCGGCGTCCCGCCGGCGCAGGGCGATCACCGCCCCCCGGATGAGGTACGCCGCCGGGTCGCCCGCCGGGCTCTTGGCCACGCACTTCACCGCCGTGCCCGGGATGAGGCCCAGATCGGCCAGCCTGCGGCCCATGCCCATCCCCGCCCGGACGGCCAGCACCCGGGCGCTCTCTCCCACCTGCAAATCCCGCAGGGTAAGCTCGCTCATATCGGTTCAATCTCCTCACTTGTCAGCTTGGGAAACTGGGGTCTCCCACCCTATCCTATTCCCCCGGCCCTCCGGGGTGCCCCCTTTCCCCGGCACAGCGCGCACAGCGGGCGGCAAAATTCCCCCGTCCCTTGGGAGTTCCCACAAAAGGGCCCGGCCCCGATTGACTGTATATTTAGAATGGGGTACAATGTCACTCCACAGAAAAAAGGCCGCCCGGGTGTGTGGGGCGGCGGAATCGGGAGGTAGAATCAGAGGATGTCACAACAGATACAGGAAAACAAAATGGGAGTCATGCCGGTGGGGCGGCTGCTCTTCTCCATGTCCCTGCCCATGATGATCTCCATGCTCATTCAGGCTCTTTATAATGTGGTGGACAGCATCTTTGTCTCCCAGATCAGCGAAAACGCCCTGTCGGCGGTGTCCCTGGCCTTTCCCTTCCAGAACCTGATGATCTCGGTGGCGGTGGGCACCGGGGTGGGGGTGAACGCCCTGCTCTCCCGGTCCCTGGGGGAGCGGGAGTTTGAGCGGGCCAACCGCACGGCGGAAAACGGGGTGTTTCTGGCGGTACTCAGCCTGCTGGTCTTTACCGCGGTGGGCCTGCTGTGCGCCCGTCCCTTCTTCGCGGTGCAGACCGACATTGAGGAGATTGTGGAGCACGGCACGGTGTACATGGCCATCTGCGGCGGGGCCTGCTTCGGCATCTTTCTGGAGATCATCTTCGAGCGTCTGCTCCAGGCCACGGGGCGCACCATCTACACCATGGTGACCCAGGGGGTGGGTGCGGTAATCAACATCGTGATGGACCCGGTGCTCATCTTCGGCGTGGGCCCCTTCCCGGAGCTGGGTGTGGCGGGGGCGGCCATCGCCACGGTGCTGGGCCAGATTGTGGCGGCGGCGCTGGCCATCTTCTTCAACGCCCGCTTCAACCCTGAGATCCGCATGAGCTTCAAGGGCTTCCGCCCCAGCGGTGCCATCATCGGGCGCATCTACGCCGTGGGCCTGCCCTCCATCCTGCTCACCTCCATCAGCTCGGTGATGACCTTCGGGATGAACAAGATCCTCCTCTCCTTCACCTCCACCGCCGCGGCGGTGTTCGGGGTGTACTTCAAGCTGCAGAGCTTTGTGTTCATGCCCATCTTCGGGCTCAACAACGGCATGGTACCCATCGTCAGCTACAACTACGGGGCGCGGAAGGGGGCGCGGCTGATCAAAACGGTGAAGCTGAGCATCCTCACCGCCGTGTGCATCATGCTCCTGGGCCTGGCGGTCATCCAGATCATTCCCGGCCCCATCCTGCTGCTCTTCAACGCCTCGGAGGACATGCTCTCCATCGGCGTGCCCGCCCTGCGGATCATCAGCATCCACTTCATTCTGGCGGGGTTCTGCATTGTCTCCTCCTCCACCTTTCAGGCCCTGGGCAGCGGACTGATGAGCATGGTAGTCTCCATCGTGCGCCAGCTGGTGGTGCTGCTGCCGGTGGCCTGGCTGCTCTCCCTGTCCGGGCGGCTGGAGCTGGTGTGGTGGGCCTTCCCCATTGCGGAGCTGGCCTCGGTGTGCCTGTGCTCCGTCTTCCTGCGCCGCACCTACCGCAGGACGGTGCTTCCCCTCCAGCAGGCCCCCGGCGTGCAACAGGGATAGGAAAACTGGTGCAATTCCCCCCGGTTTCCCCCGCCCGCCTCGTTCCATTCTGCAATTTTCTATTTTCTTCTTGCAATTTGTGGAATACAGCGGTATAATACAAACCAATCTGGCCGCCGGGCTCCGGCGGCGACATTCAGGCGATCGCACACAGGGTCGTCAAGCAAAGGGGTTTGACATTCATGGCGTTTACCTTTACCAATTCCTATCTCCAGGGTGTGTATGAGCAGGTCTGCAAGAAGAACGCCCACGAGCCGGAGTTTCTCCAGGCGGTGGGCGAGGTGCTGGAGTCCCTCCAGCCCGTGGTGGAGCAGCGTCCCGACCTGGTGAAGTCGGGGGTCATCGACCGGATTGTGGAGCCGGAGCGCAGCCTGCTCTTCCGCATCTCCTGGGTGGACGACCAGGGCAAGGTGCAGGTCAACCGGGGCTACCGGGTGCAGTTCTCCACCGCCATC
>CALWWS010000105.1 GCA_944385305.1 uncultured Oscillospiraceae bacterium
GGGCAGCAGAACAGGCTCACAGCGGCTCACAGCTCCTTTCCAGGCAAAGGGCAAATAATATGCAGAACATACCAGCGGCTCTATCGGCCGCTTCGGGGCCATTGTACCACAAAAGCCGCGGGCGGCCAATGCCGCCCGCGACTTTTCATACCTGTTGTTCCAGCAGCTCCTTCTCGGAGATGCCCGGCTCAGTCATGGCGTAGGGGTCCAGAATCTTGTCCAGGGCGGCCTCGTCCAGCAGCCCTTCGGAGAGCACCACGCTGCGCACCGACTGCCCGCTCTCCATGGCCCGCTTGGCGATCTCCGCCGCCTTCTCGTAGCCGATGTGGGGGCACAGGGCGGTGACAATGCCCACACTGTGCTCCACCATCTGGCGGCACCGCTCCCGGTTGGCGGTGATGCCCACCACGCAGTGATCCACCAGGGTGCGCACCGCGTAGGTTAAAAACTCCACCGCGTGGGTCAGGTTCCAGAAGATAATGGGCTCAAAGGCGTTGAGCTCCAGCTGCCCCGCCTCAGCGGCCAGGGTGATGGTCAGATCGTTGCCCATGATGTTGAAGGCCACCTGGTTGACCACCTCGGGGATCACCGGGTTGACCTTGCCCGGCATGATGGAGGAGCCGTTCTGCCGGGGCGGGAGGTTGATCTCGTTGAGGCCGCACCGGGGACCGGAGGACATAAGGCGCAGGTCGTTGGACATCTTGGACAGGTTGACCGCGCAGGTCTTCACCGCCCCGGACACGGCTACAAACTCGTCCAGGTTCTGGGTTGCGTCGATGAGGTCAAAGGCCTGCACCAGACTCAGCCCGGAGACCTTGGAGAGGTTGGGCACAATGCGCTTTAAGTACTGTACGTCGGCGTTGATGCCCGTGCCGATGGCGGTGCCCCCCATGTTCAGGCAGCGCATCTCGTCCTTGGCCCGCTCGAAGCGGGCGATGTCCCGGCGGACGGCCTGGCTGTATGCCCGGAACTCCTGCCCCAGGCGGATGGGCACCGCGTCCTGCATCTGAGTGCGCCCCATCTTCAGCACGTCGTCAAACTCCTCCGCCTTGCGCTCCAGAGCCTTGCACAGCCGCTCCAGCTGGATCTGAGCCCGCACCAGCAGCTTGAGCACCGCCATCTTCCCTGCCGAGGGGAACACGTCGTTGGTGGACTGGCCGCAGTTGACATGGTCGTTGGGGTTGACCAGGCTGTAGTCCCCCTTCTCGCCCCCCAGCAGCTCAATGGCCCGGTTGGCGATGACCTCGTTGGCGTTCATGTTCAGGCTGGTGCCCGCGCCCCCCTGGATGGGGTCCACGATGAAGGCGTCGTGGAGCTTGCCGTCCACAATCTCCCGGCAGGCGTGGACAATGGCGTCGGCCACCTTCTTGTCCAGAAGCCCAATCTCATTGTTGGTGATGGCCGAGGCCATCTTGATCTCCGCAATGGAGTTGATGATCTCCGGGTGCATGGTCAGCCCCGTAATGTGAAAGTTCTCCGCCGCCCGCAGGGACTGCACCCCATAGTAGACGTCCTTGGGCACCGCCCGCTCCCCCACCAGATCGTGCTCCGACCGGTACTGTTCCGCAGCCATGGCTCTCCCTCCAATTTGCAGGTATTCTTTCATTTGCAATTAGATTATACGCCTGATATTTTATATTGCAAGCATTCCTGCAAAATATTTTTCCCGCCCTTCCTGTGCTTGCTTTGTGGCAGAATTGTGATATACTGTTTGGGCTAATTTGTTTTACATTATAAGGAGTTTGCCATGATCACAGTTTCCGATCTGGGCCTGCAGTACAGCGGCCAGCCCCTCTTCTCCCATGTGGATCTGCAGTTTACCAAGGGCAATTGCTACGGCATCATCGGCGCCAACGGCGCGGGAAAGTCCACCTTTTTGAAGATTCTCTCCGGGGATCTGGAGTCCACCTCGGGCGAGGTCTCCATCCTGCCCAACACCCGCATGTCGGTGCTCAAGCAGGATCAGAACGCCTATGACGCCTACAACGTGATGGACACGGTGATCATGGGCAACCAGCGCCTGTACGACATCGGCAAGGAGAAGGACGCCCTGTACGCCAAGGAGGAGATGACCGAGGAGGACGGCATCCGGGCCTGCGAGCTGGAGGAGGAGTACGCCGAGCTGGGCGGCTGGGAGGCGGAGAGCGACGCCAGCCGCATCCTCCAGGGCCTGGGGATCGGCACGGAGCTGCATTACAACGACATGGCCACCCTGGACGGCCGTCTGAAGGTGAAGGTTCTGCTGGCCCAGGCCCTGTTCGGCAATCCGGACATCCTGATGATGGACGAGCCCACCAACAACCTGGACATCAGCGCGGTGAACTGGCTGGAGGACTTTCTGCTGGACTTTGAGGGCACTGTCATTGTGGTCAGCCACGACCGGCACTTCCTCAACACCATCTGTACCCATATTGTAGATATTGATTACAACAAAATCAAGATGTATGTGGGCAACTATGACTTCTGGTATGACGCCTCCCAGCTGATGCAGAACCTGATGAAGAACCAGAACAAGAAGAACGAGGAGAAGGCCCAGGAGCTCAAGGAGTTTATCTCCCGCTTCTCGGCCAACAAGTCCAAGTCCAAGCAGGCCACCGCCCGGCGCAAGCTGCTGGAGAAGATTACCCTGGAGGAGATCCCCGCCTCCTCCCGCCGCTTCCCCTGGGTGGCCTTCACCCCCGACCGGGAGGTGGGCAAGGATATCCTGTTTGTCACCGACGTGTCCAAGACCATCGACGGGGTGAAGGTGCTGGACAAGGTGAGCTTCATCGTGGGCCACGGGGAC
>CALWWS010000106.1 GCA_944385305.1 uncultured Oscillospiraceae bacterium
ACCACCACCCCGTGCAGCGCCAGGGGGATGGTCACCCAGTGGTACTTGCGGATGCCGCCGTAGTAGTGGGTCTTGAGGAAAGCAAGCTCGCTGTCCTCATAGAGGGGGTTGGGCTTGAGATCCAGACGGGGAGCGTCGATGTGGGCCGCGCCGATATTGACCCCCTCGCTCAGCGGCCTGGTGCCGATCACCGCCAGCATAACCGCCCGCCCCCGGTTCACCCGGTAGATCTTGTCCCCGCTCTTCAGGGCCATCCCCCGGGTGAAGGGCTGGAAGCCCCGAGCCTGGGCCAAACGCACCGCCTCGTCCACGCACTCCCGCTCGGTCTTGCCCGCGTCCAAAAACTTCTTATAGTCCTCACAGTAGACCTTCATATCCGCCTCGTCCTGGTCGGTGAGGCGGTCATAACCGTTTTTCGGCTGATAGAGCAGCGCCTCCCGCCGCAGCTCACCGGCGGTCTTTTGCTTTTCTTCCATGGTACAACCTCCTGTCAGTTCTGTGCAAGTATCTGCCGGAAAAGCTCCAGCGCCCGGCGCTGGAAGCTCTGAGGGGTGTCCTCCTCCCGGTTCTCCAGGATATAGCCGCAATTCCGGCGGTAAAACTCCTCCGGCTGCTGGGCGTCCACCCGCTTGGTGGCGTACCCCTCCGGGATGCCCTCCCGGGCCATGATCCGCCGGATGCGCACCGCCCGGGGAGCCAGAATACCCACCACCGCGTCGCAGCTCTCCGCCACGCCGCTCTCAATGAGGGCGATGGCGTCGATGGCGGCGGCGGGACAGCCCGCGGACTGCGCCTGGGCGCACTGGCGCTCCACCTCTTCCATGATCAGGCGGTGGGTGATGGCGTTCAGGTCGGCCAGGGCCTGGGGGTCGCCGAAGACCACCTCCCCCAGCCGCTTGCGATCCACCGCCCCGTCCCCGTCCAGAATCCCGTCCCCGAAGCGCCCGGTCAGTGCCCGGCGCAGGGGATCGCTCTCGGCCAGCATCCGGTGGTAGAGCTCATCGCAGTCGATGAGGCGGGCCCCCAGCTCCTCCAGGGCATTCAGGGCCGTGGTCTTGCCCGCCCCGGTGGGGCCGGTAATGCCGATGCGTTTCATGCCCGCGTCCTCCCTCTGCGCTCCAAAAGCGGGCATCCGGCCTGAAGGCCGGAATCTTTCGCCGCTTTCCCGCTATTGTACCACGTTTTTCCCGTCAGTTGTTGTCAGTTTGTAAACTTTTCGCCCCTAGGGCTTCTCCGCCTCCACAATGTGGAAGCCTGCCGCCTTGTTCAGCCGGTTGGACACCGCCAGCCCCAGTCCCGCGCTGTCGGGGCACTGGGCCCAGATGTGGGCCACCTGGGTGCCGTCAAAGTAGCGCAGGGCGTCAAACACCCGGCGGGCATGCTCCGCCCGGTCGTCCTTGGGGCCGATGGGCTCCACCGGGTGTCCCTCAAAAAGGGGAACAAACTCGTTGAAGCAGATCACCCCGTCCCCATCGGCCAGATGGCGGCGGATGTACCGGGCGGCGGCGGCAGGCTCCCCCCGCACCACCGTAACGGGGGCCTTGGGGGCGTAGTGGCGGTACTTCATTCCCGGGGCACGGGGCTTCTCCCCCGCCGCCAGGGGCCGGGTGACCGCGCTGTCCACCGCCACCTCGCCCACAACCTCCCGCAGCTGCTCCAGGGTAATGCCGCCGGGGCGCAGCAGCCGGGGGGGCGAAACCGTGAGATCGAGAATCGTGGACTCCACCCCCACGTCGCAGGGGCCGCCATCCACAATGCCGTCGATCTTCCCGTCCATGTCCTCCAGCATGTCCGCCAGGCAGGTGGGACTGGGCCGGCCGGAGGTGTTGCCCGACGGGGCGGCCACCGGCGTCCCCGCCGCCTCCAGAATGGCACGGGTCACCGGGTGTGCCGGGCAGCGCATGCCCACCGTGTCCAGTCCCGCCGTCACCGCGTCGGGCACCATGTCCCGCCGCTTTAAAATCATGGTCAGCGGGCCGGGCCAGAAGCGCCGGGCCAGCTCATAGGCCAGGGGCGGGATGTCCGCACAGTAGCGCTCCAGCCAATCGGCGGAGGGGATGTGTAAAATCAGGGGGTTGTCCTGGGGCCGGCCCTTGGCCTGGAAGATGCGGGCCACGGCATCCGGGTTGAGCCCGTCCGCCCCCAGGCCGTACACCGTCTCGGTGGGGATGCCCAGCAGGCCGCCGGAGCGGAGAATGCGGGCGGCCTGCTCCACCTGGTCGGCGCAAAGCAGTTGGGTGTGCACGCCTATCACCTGTTCTTTCTTCTCCGGCAGGCCGCCACCACGGCCAGCACGCCGGCCGCCAGCTGGGCGGCGCCGGAAATCAGGGTGAGAATCCCGATGGCCTTTTTCATCTTCCGTCCACTCCTTTTTCTACTCGTAGATGCCCACCGGCACGCCCGCAAGCTCGATGGCGGTGTCGGGGGCAAAGCCCGCCCGCTGCAGGTAGCCCTTCACCGCCAGAATGCCGTGCTTGGGGTTGGTGCGCTCGTCCTCCAGCTCCAGCTCCACATAGCCCCCCTGGGGGCCCTGGCCCGAGCCGGTGAGCCAGCCGTCCTCCTCCAGCACCTCGTCCAGATTCCGCTTGAGCCCGTCCAGATCCATCCCGTCGGGCAGGACGGTAAAGTGAATGATCATCTCCATGGATATTCTCCTCCTGTGTCCTGACTGCCGCCTGGGGGCTACTGCCCCCCCTCCCCGGCTCTGAGCCGCTCGGCCTGGTCGGCGGTGATGAGGCTGTCGATCACCTCGTCCAGATCGCCGTTCATCACATTTTCCAGCTTATACAGGGTCAGGCCGATGCGGTGGTCGGTGAGCCGCCCCTGGGGGAAGTTGTAGGTGCGGATGCGCTCGTTGCGCATGCCGCTGCCCACCTGGCTGCGGCGCTGCTCGGTCACCGCCTCCTCCTGCTCCCGCACCTTCTCCTCGTAGAGCCGGGAACGGAGCAGCTGCATGGCCTTGTCCCGGTTCTGGAACTGGCTGCGCTCCTGCTGGCACTCCACCACCGTGCCCGTGGGCTTGTGGATGAGGCGCACGGCGGAGGAGGTCTTGTTCACGTGCTGGCCCCCCGCGCCGGAGGATCGGAACACCTGCATCTCGATGTCCGCGGGGTTGAGCTCGAAGTCCACCTCGTCCACCTCGGGCAGCACCGCCACCGTGACGGTGGAGGTGTGGATACGCCCCCCCGACTCGGTCTCGGGCACCCGCTGCACCCGGTGCACCCCGCTTTCAAACTTCAGCCGGGAGTAGGCCCCGTCCCCCTCGATGGTAAAGCAGATCTCCTTCACGCCGCCCAGCTCGGTCTCATTCACCGAGTCCACCTCCACCTTCCAGCGGCGGGCGTCGGCGTACATGGAGTACATGCGGAACAGGGAGTGGGCGAACAGCGCCGCCTCCTCCCCGCCCACCCCGGCCCGGATCTCCACAATCACGTTCTTGTCGTCGTTGGGGTCCCGGGGGAGGAGCAGGATGCGGATCTCATTCTCCAGCCGCTCCAGATCCGCCTTGGCTCCGGCGTACTCCTCCTGGGCCAGCTCCTTCATGTCCGGGTCGGACAGGAGGGTCTCCGCCTCCTCCAGATCCCGGCTGCGCCGCATGTAGGCCCGGTAGGCGGTCACCACCGGCTCCAGCTCCTTCTGCTCCTTATTTAACTTGGCCACTAGGGCGGGGTCGGCGTAGGTCTCCGACGCGCCCAGCCGGGCCTCCAGGTCGGCGTAGTGGAGATCCAGGCTGCGCAGTTTATCCAGCATTTCCAAACATATCACCTGTCAAACAAGAAAGATTTTACCAGAGCAAAGGGCTCCCGGATGTACATCTTCACCCGGGAGGGAACGTGGGTGCTGGGGGCGGCCAGGGTGGACAGGGTGCACTCCCCCTCCCACTCCCGTCCCCACAGCAGCTTCACCCGGGCGAGGTGGAAGCCGTTGGACACCACCAGCATCTCATCGGTGTCCAGCCCCTCCGACTGAAGCAGATCCAGGGTGTACTGGATGTTCTCCCAGGTGTTGTGGGACTGATCCTCCAGGAGAATCTGCCCCCCGTCCACCCCCTGCCCGGTCAGGTAGTCGTACATGCACCGGGCCTCGCTGGTAGGCTCGTCGGGGCCCTGCCCGCCGGAGACCACGATGGTGATCTCCGGGTGCTCCTGCCAGTAGTCCAGGGCCTTGTCCAGCCGGTCCTGGAGCAGAATGGAGGGGCCCCAGGGCTTCACCTGGCAGCCCAGGATCACCATCACCTTGGGCTCCCCCTGTACGGCGTCCCGGCCGCCGGAGAGGACGATCCCCTCCAGGATACCAAAGCACACCGCCGCCAGGAGAATCAAGGCGATGATCACCTTGCCCCACCAGGGAATCCGCCTGCCCCCGTAGGGGTGGTAGTACTGCTTCACACGCTTTCTCATCCCCGGGCCTCCTCCAGCTGAGCCGCCAGGGTCTCCCATTTGGTGTAGAGGGCGGCAATCTCCTCCTCCAGGGCCTTCTGCTCCTCGCAGACCTTCTGCAGCTCCAGGTAGTTGGAGGCCACCTCCTCGGCCTTCTGGGAGAGCTCGT
>CALWWS010000107.1 GCA_944385305.1 uncultured Oscillospiraceae bacterium
GTCCTGGGCGGTGAGGGAGAGCTTGCGGTACACCGCCGAGGCGGTGAGATCCACGCTCTCACCCGGGTTGAGGGCCAGGGCGGTCACCGCCGCCCCGGTGGACTGGTTGGAGACGGTGATGGAGTCGGGAGTGGAGACCGTGGTGATGCTGGCGCTGCCGCTGGCCGTGCCGTCGCTGGCGGTGACGGTGGAGAAGCCCGCCTGGGCGGGGGCGGTGAAGACCCCGTTCTCATCCACCGTGCCGCCCCCGGCGCTCACCGACCAGGTGAGGGGCTTGGACGAGGCCGTCTCATAGTAGTTGGTGTCCACCCCCACGGCGGACAGGCTCACCGTGGCTCCCGAGAGGAGCATGCTGTCCCCCGGGGTGACAAAGTAGCTGCCCAGCACACCGGTGGGCTGGAGGGTGGTGGTGAGAAACAGGGCGGTGGAGTTGGCCCGCTGGGCCCCGTCGGAGGGGGAGGTAAGTACCTGCATGGCGTCCTCCACCGGGGTGGTCACCCCCAGGGTGGTGGATCCGCCGCCGTCCATGCACACCGCCTCCACGCACCCCAGCTCCACCAGGCGCTGGGCCACCTGGGTGAGGGTGGCCCCCACGGAGTAGCCCGGCTGCTTGCCGTCCATGGCGTAGAAGATCACCGTGCCGTCAGCCTTGATGCCCACGGCGGTGCGGGCGGTGCGCTCGCTGCTCAGCCCGGACTCCACCTGCCCGTCGGTGACCAGCTTGTACATGGCCCCCAGGGCCTGGGTGACGTTGTTCCAGCGGCTGTCCTTGCTGGTGATGCTGATGTCCACCAGATCCCCCGCCTTCAGGGCGCGGAGCATGGCCAGCTGGGTGGCGTTGTCGCTGGCGTTGAGGGTGAGCACCATGCTCCCCTCCGGAATGCTCACCGCGCCGGTGGACTCCAGCACCTGGGTCACCTTACACAGCACCCGGCTGCCGATCTTGGTCTGGGTGGAGTAGCTGGCCCCCGCCACCGGGATGCCGATGGTCTTGGTGGCGGCGGCGGTGGTGGAGACGGGGGTGAGGGCGGCGCTCTCCGCCGGGGCGGGAGCGGGGCTCTCCTCCGGCACGCTCTCCCCCTGGGCCGCCGTCTCCTCCGCCGGGGTCCCGGTGGCGGCGGGATTCTCTGTCACGGCGTGGGTCTCGCTGGCCGCCGGGCTCTCGCTGGGGGTGGGAGTGGGGGTGACGGTGACGGGGGTGTTGGCGTTGGCCAGGGCGTCGGCAAACTCCTGGGAACTGGGGTCAATGGGGGTGAGGATCACGTCCACCCCCGGCTGGGTGTTCTGGGTGGTGGTGGCAAAGTCGGAGGTCATCAGGGTCAGCCCCCCGGTGCCGTCCGTGGCGGTGAGCTTGCGGATCTTGTTCACCCCGCCGGAGACCGGAATGGTCTGGCCGTTGAAGGTGGCGGTCACCGTCAGGTTGGGGGTGCCCATGAAGGCGGTGCCGTCGGCCGGGAAGCCCACCGCCCAGGAGGTGGTGTAGGGGGAGGTGGAGCGCAGCACCCCGTCGCTCACCACCAGGCCCACCGGCGCGCCGGTGGCCATGACGTAGTAGTCCCCGTTGATGCCCGAGATCACCCGCTTGCCCTGGCTCTCCAGGCTCCTGGCCATGGAGGAGAGGGTGGCCCGGGTGATCACCTTGTCCCCGTAGGCCACCGTGGGGGTGACGGCGGTGTTGGGGGTGTAGCTCACATAGAATTCCGAGCGCAGGTCGGAGTATGTATCGCTCCAGAAGATGTTTTTCCCCAGCTGGGTGCCCTGGGAGAGGACTGCCGAGCCGGTGTGGATCTCCCACCCCATGGCGTAGGAGGCGGAGGCGGCCGCGGCGCTCACCGCCACTGCCAGGGCCAGAACCAGGGCCGCGCCCCGCCGGATCAACTGTCTCATGTGCGTTCCTCCTGTGTGTCCGTGCTTGTCAGGACGGCAGGCCGTCCCATTCCATCAATACGTATTATGTTAACACAAAGCCGCCCGCTTGTAAATGGAAAAAGGCGCGCCCCCCGCCGGGGCGCGCCCAAAAACCAATCACTTGTTCAAAAGCTCCTCCGCCAGGGCCACCGCGTCAAACACCATGCGGTCGCAGTGGGGCTTGCGCTCCTCCCCCCGCTCCTTGGCGGCGGAGAGCAGCTCGGTGCAGTTGAGGGCGCCGTGCTCCTCCTTAAAGCGGCGCTTGAACTCCCTGGCGGCCTCCTCCCCGGCCCCCGCCAGGCCCAGGGCCATGAGCGCCCCGGTGACCGCGCCGCACACCGAGCCCATCTTCATCCCGCTGGCGAAGTTGGCCCCCAGGCGGTAGGCGGTATCCTTGTCCAGCCCCGTCTCCTTCTCAAAGGGGATGAGGGTGGCCTGGCAGCAGTTGTAGTGGGTCTCCCGGTCGGCCCGCAGGGCCCGGGTCTTTTCCATCCTGTCCATCTTGTTCTGATCTCCCGTCTGTGTGGATTTTTTATGGTCTGGGCGCGCAGCGGACTGCATCCCCCTGGAAAAAATGCGGGCATTTTTTCGAAACGCTAGTTGAACATGCCCGGGTGCTCCCCGAACAGGGTCTGAATCCGCCCCAGAAGGGCCCGGTGCTCCTCCCCCGCCAGATCGGGGTGGGCGCAGAGCAGCTCCTCGGCGGCCTGGCGGGCCTGCCGGAGCACCTCCATATCCTGGGCCAGGTCGGCCAGACGCAGCTGGGGCAGGCCGTGCTGCCGCTGGCCGAAGAAGTCCCCGGGGCCCCGCAGGCGCAGATCCTCCCGGGCAATTGTAAACCCGTCGGCGGTATTTTTCAAGACCTCCAGCCGCTCCCGGCTGTTTCCTCCCGCCCCGCTGTCCACCAGCACGCAGTAGCTCTGGTGCCGCCCACGGCCCACCCGGCCCCGGAGCTGGTGGAGCTGGGACAGGCCGAACAGGCCCGCCTCCTCCACCACCATCAGCGCCGCGTTGGGCACGTCCACCCCCACCTCGATGACGGTGGTGGACACCAGCACGTCCGCCTCCCCGGCGGCAAAGGCGGACATGGCGGCCTGGCGCCTGGGGGCGGCCATCTTCCCGTGGACCAGCTCCACCCGCAGATGGGGCAGGGCCTGCTGGAGCATCCCGGCGTACTCGGTGGCCGCCAGGCGGCCGTTCTCCCCCTGCTCCACCGCGGGGCACACCACGTAGGTCTGCCGCCCCTCCTCCGCCAGACGGGCGATGAAGCTGTAGAGCCGTGGGCGCAGCGCCTCCCCCACCACGTAGGTCTTCACCGGGGAGCGGCCGGGAGGCAGCTCGTCCACCGCGCTCACCTCCAGATCCCCGTAGAGCAGCAGGGCCAGGGTGCGGGGAATGGGGGTGGCGGACATGACCAGCAGGTGGGGGGTCTCCCCTCCCGCCTTGGCCGCCAGGGCGGCGCGCTGGGCCACCCCGAAGCGGTGCTGCTCGTCGGCCACCACCAGGCCCAGGCGGGGGAAGTCCACCCCCTGGCTGATGAGGGCGTGGGTGCCGATGATGAGATCCAGCTCCCCCGCCCTGAGCGCGTCGGTGACCGCCCGCCTCTGCTTCCCCTTCACCGAGGCGGTGAGCAGCCCCACCCGCAGCCCCGCCCTCCCCAGCAGGGGGGCCAGGGTGGCCATGTGCTGCCCGGCCAGCAGCTCGGTGGGGGCCATGAGGGCGCATTGCAGCCCGTTCTTCGCCGCCAGCCACGCCCCGTAGGCCGCCACCATGGTCTTGCCCGAGCCCACGTCCCCCTGCACCAGGCGGTTCATGGGCACGCCGGAGGCCATGTCGGAGGCCACCTCCCCCATCACCCGGCGCTGGGCGGCGGTGAGGGAGAAGGGGAGCAGGGCCTGAAACTCCTCCCCCGCCGGGGGGAGGCACACCCGCCCCGTGCCCCGCCGCCGCCGTGCCCGGAGCAGGGCCATGCCGCAGGAGAGGAGGAAGAACTCCTCAAAGATCAGCCGCCGCCTGGCCACGGCCAGGTGGGCGTCCCCCACGGGGAAGTGGATGTTGGCGCAGGCGAAGGGAGCCCCCGCCAGGTTGTACTTCCGCCGGATCTCCGCCGGGAGCAGCTCGGGGGCGCTCTGGGCGCACTCCTCCACGCACCGCCAGGTGAGGGCGGCGATGAGGTTGTTGGACACCCCCCTGGTGAGGGGGTAGACGGGCATGATCCGCCCGGTGAACCGGGCCTTGTCCGCCCGCTCGAACACCGGGTTTGTCATCTGCCGGGCCCGGCCCGCCCCCTCCAGCCGGCCGTAGAAGACGTACTCCTCTCCGGGTACCAGGGCCCGCTGGACATAGCTCTGGTTGAAGAAGGTGACCACCGCCCGGCCGGTCTCGTCCGCAATGGGCACCTTCACCAGCTCCAGCCCCGCCCGCACCCGGCTCAGCCGGGGAGCCTGGGCCACCACCGCCCGGACGCACACCGGCTCCTCCGCCGGGGCGGCGGCAAGGGTGCTCACCTTCCGCCTGTCCTGGTAGTCCCGGGGGTAGTAGTCCAGCAGATCCCCCACGGTGGCAAGGCCCAGCTTGGCCAGGGCCGCCCCCCGGGCCTTCCCCACCCCGGGCAGGCCCTCCAGCCCGCTCTGCCGCGTCAGCGCCATGGTATCCCTCCTCCCCCGCCGGTTTTCAAGAGAAGTATACCACATTCTGCCACGGGGAACAAGGCGGCTTGTGTCCCGGCGGTTTCTCCAACCGGGGGAGGCGGGGCGGCGGGGTTTCTGTGACAGCCGCCAAGATTTGCAGCTTCTGCCAAAAACGATTGCAAAAACTGGTCAGTTTGGTTATAATGACTCCAACGTATTTATACTGGGAGTATGCCGGGGTGCGCCCCCGGCGGGAGGACTTTGCCGGGCGGCAGCCCGGGAAAATCCGCGAAATTTGCAAGAAAGGAAAGATTGCCTGCCATGTCAGAGCGCAAATTCAACAAGGTGCTGGTGGCAAACCGGGGGGAGATCGCCATCCGGGTGTTCCGCGCCTGCTACGATCTGGGGCTGCACACGGTGGCCATGTACTCCAACGAGGACACCTACAGCCTGTTCCGCACCAAGGCGGACGAGGCCTATCTCATCGGGGAGAACAAGTCCCCCCTGGGGGCCTATCTGGACATCCCCTCCATCATCGACCTGGCCCGCCGCCGCCAGGTGGACGCCATCCACCCCGGCTACGGCTTTTTGAGCGAAAACGCCGACTTTGCCCGGGCCTGTGAGGAGGCGGGGATCACCTTCATCGGCCCCTCCTCCAAAATCCTGGGCCAGATGGGAGACAAGCTCACCGCCAAGTCCATTGCCCTCGCCTGCGGGGTGCCCACCATTCCCGGCTCCACCCAGCCCCTGAAGAGCGCCGAGGAGGCCCTGGAGCTGGCCAGGTCCTACGGCTTCCCCATCATCCTCAAGGCCGCCGGAGGCGGCGGCGGGCGGGGCATGCGCCGCTGCGACAAAGAGGAGGAGGTCATCCCCGCCTTCAACCTGGTGAAGGGGGAGGCGAAAAAGGCCTTCGGCAACGAGGACATCTTCATTGAGAAGTACCTGGTGGAGCCCAAGCACATCGAGGTGCAGATCCTGGGGGACCAGCACGGCAGCGTGGTGCACCTGGGGGAGCGTGACTGCTCCCTCCAGCGCCGCTACCAGAAGGTGGTGGAGTTCGCCCCCGCCTTCAGCGTGCCCCAGGCCACCCGGGAGAAGCTCTACCAGGACGCGGTGAAGGTGGCCAAGCACGTGGGCTACGTCTCGGCGGGCACGGTGGAGTTCCTGGTGGACAGGGACGGCAGCCACTACTTCATTGAGATGAATCCCCGCATCCAGGTGGAGCACACGGTGACTGAGATGGTCACCGGCGTCGACCTGGTGCGCTCCCAGATCCTCATCGCCGAGGGCTATCCCCTCTCCACCCCCGCCATCGGCATCGCCGGGCAGGACGCGGTGAAGATGGACGTCTACGCCATCCAGTGCCGGGTGACCACCGATGACCCGGCCATCAACTTCGCCCCCGACACGGGCAAGATCACCGCCTACCGCTCGGGGGGCGGCTTCGGCGTGCGGCTGGACGGCGGCAACGCCTACACCGGGGCGGTCATCTCCCCCTACTACGACTCCCTGCTGGTGAAGGTGACCTCATGGGACAACACCTTTGAGGGGGTGTGCCGCAAGGCCATCCGGGCCATCAGCGAGGAGCACATCCGGGGCGTGAAGACCAACATCCCCTTCGT
>CALWWS010000108.1 GCA_944385305.1 uncultured Oscillospiraceae bacterium
CAGTTCTCCACCTACGCCGTGCCCAAGATCGCCGGGGAGATCCGCCGCTTCCTCCGGGACGACGGGGCGGTGAAGGTGAGCCGGGGAATGAAGGAGCGGGGGGCGACCATCCGGGCCGCCCGGGAGAAGCTGCTCACCGCCCTGGGCCGGGAGCCCACCCTGGGGGAGCTGAGCGGGGAGACCGGCCTGGAGCCGGAGGAGATCGCCGCCGCCCAGGAGGCCCTTCAGCCCGTGGCCTCCCTCCAGATGGAGACGGGGGAGGGGGGACTCACCCTGGAGAGCGTGGTGGGCACCCAGGGCATGGAGGAGGGGGTGGTGGAGCGGGTGGATCTGCTGGACGCCATCCACGCCCTGCCCCAGCGGGAGCGGCAGGTCATCGCCCTGCGCTACTTCAAAAACCTCACCCAGGAGCGCGCCGCCCGGGTGCTGGGGGTGAGCCAGGTGCAGATCTCCCGGCTGGAGCGGCGGGCGGTGGAGCGGCTGCGCCGCACCCTGGGGGAGTAAGGGGAAAGCGGAAAACTCACTGGGAACCGGAGGGTTTCCTTTTTCGTCAAAGAGGGGTATAATACCGGTAGGTATTATACCTCGCTTTATTATATACAAAAGAGGGAGTGGAGACTCCGTGGCTGATATTCTCTACATCGTGGTGCCCTGCTACAACGAGGAGGCGGTACTGCCCGAGACCGCCCGCCGCCTGCGCGCCAAGCTGGAGGGGCTGCTGGCGGCGGGCAGGATCGCCCCGGGCAGCCGGGTGCTCTTTGTCAACGACGGGTCGAAGGACGGCACCTGGGCCATTATCCAGGCCCTGCACCGGGAGTGTTCCCTCTTCTCCGGGGTGGATCTCACCCGCAACCGGGGCCACCAGAACGCCCTGCTGGCCGGGCTGTTTACCGCCGGGGAGCGGGCGGACATGGTGGTGTCCATGGACGCCGACCTCCAGGACGACGTGGACGCGGTGGACGAGATGGTGGAGCGCTACTACCAGGGATGCGACATTGTCTACGGCGTGCGCTCGGCCCGGAAAAAGGACACCTTCTTCAAGCGCGTTACCGCCGAGGGCTTTTACCGGCTGATGAACGCCCTGGGGGCGGAGACGGTGTTCAACCACGCCGACTACCGCCTCATGTCCCGCCGGGCCATCGCGGGCCTGGCCCAGTTCAGGGAGGTCAACCTCTTCCTGCGGGGCATTGTGCCCATGATCGGCTACAACACCGCCGTGGTGGAGTACGAGCGGGGGGAGCGCTTTGCCGGGGAGAGCAAGTACCCCCTGAAGAAGATGATCTCCTTCGCCGCCGAGGGGATCACCTCCCTGTCTGTCAAGCCCATCCGGTACATCACCCTGCTGGGCTTTGCCATCTTTCTGGTGAGCATTGTGATGATCCTCTACTTCATTCTCCGCTGGGCCATGGGGGAGACGGTGATCGGCTGGGCCAGCGTCATCTGCTCGGTTTGGGCCATCGGGGGGCTGGTGCTCCTCTCCCTGGGGGTCATCGGGGAGTACATCGGGAAAATCTACCTGGAGAGCAAGGGGCGGCCCCGCTTCCTCATCCGGGAGGTGCTGGAGGACGCGGATGGGAAGGCTGATTGACAGGACGGTGCCCAAGTTCCTGCTGGTGGGCGTGGTGAACACCCTGGTGGGGGCGGGGGTGATGTTTTTGCTGTTCAACCTGGCGGGGTGGAGCTACTGGGCCGCCTCGGCGGCCAATTACCTGGCGGGGGGCGTGGTGAGCTTTTTCCTCAACAAGTACTTCACCTTCCGGAACAAGGAGCGCTCCTGGAGCCAGGTGCTCCGCTTCGCCGCCACGGTGGCGGTGTGCTGGCTCATCGCCTACGCCCTGGCCAAGCCCCTGGTGGCTCTGGCCCTGGCGGGACAGGAGCAGAGGGTACAGGAAAATCTGGCCATGGCGGCGGGCATGTGCCTCTACACCGGCCTGAACTACCTGGGCCAGCGGTTTTTCGCCTTCAAACAGAGAGAAAAGGAGTGACCGGACATGGCAAGACGGGCAAGACGGACCCTGGCCGCCCTCCTCACGGCGGCGCTGCTCCTCGCCCTCACCCTCACCCCGGCCCTGGCGGCGGGGGAGAGGGTGAAGGTGCTGGGCACCAACGGCTCCATTACCGTTGGCGTGAAGGGCAAGAATCAGATGATGTACACCACCGACGGGGTGACCTGGCAGGCGGGCAGCTTTCCCGCCATGGCCGGGCAGACGGACTACAACATCCAGTGGGGCTGCTTTCAGGACGGGCTGTTTCTGGTCTACACCTTCCAGCCCTACTCCAACCAGCCCTCCTACATCTCCTCCGACGGGGTGAACTGGCGTCTGGCCGACCCGGGGACGGAGTACCCCGGCTTCCTCTGGGGCCAGGCCCAGGCGGGCCCCTACCGCTTTGTCAGCGACCAGGGTGAGGTCTGGCTGTGCAATGAGGCGGGGGTAACCGCCAAGCTGGAGGGGCTCTACGCCGCCATCGCCGCCAGGGGGATGGACGTGGTCAACCTCCAGGCCTGGTACGTCCCCCAGGGGGTGCGTCTGGCCTGCTACGGCCGGTACGACACCGACGGCTCCTTCCGCTATGAGACCACCTACACCACCGCCCAGCTGAACGCCCTGCTGGCCAATCCCCCCGCCCCCGACCCGGTGGCGGGCTCCTCCCTGGAGCTGTGGACAGTGGCCTCCAGCGGCAGCGCGGCGGTGGGCATGGGCCTGGACAGCAGAGGCATGGCCTTCTACGGCTACACCCGGGACGGGGTGAGCTGGTACCCCTACGAGCCCACCCCCTGGTCGGGGGCCATGGACGATCTCAAGCTGCTGGGCTACAACGGCCGGAGCTTTGTGATGGTGGGGGTGCACAGCGGGGCAGTGCACCTGTCCGAGGACGGGGTGAACTGGCGCAGCCTGGACAGCGGCGACCTCCCCTGGCTGGACGGGGGGAGCGTCAGTCTGCCCCAGGTGGACTACACCTTTGTGTGGACGGGGCGCGGCTACCTGATGTGCCAGAAGGTGGTCAGCCGGGGCGGCATGTTCGGCTCCTCGGCGGGAGAGGCCAGCCCCCGCAACAGCATGGTCACCCTGCTGGATGAGGATCTCCAGGTGGTGTGGGAGCACGACCTGGGAGAGCAGGTGGCCGCCGTGGGCTTCCAGAATAACGTGTACTACGCCCGGACGGAGCGCGGCACAGTGTACGTC
>CALWWS010000109.1 GCA_944385305.1 uncultured Oscillospiraceae bacterium
CATCAGCTTCAAAGAAATTTTCCAAGAGCCTTCCTCGCTAAGCTTTCGCTTGCTTGAAAGAACTCACTGTCCTTTCTGGTGCTTCGTGTTCCTCACGTTGTTTAATTTACAAGGTGCACGCTCGTCCCGCAGCCGTTCGGCCGACAGGAACTTTATTATACCGCGTCGCGTTCCCTTTGTCAAGAACTTTTTTCACAGATTTTAAAGAAAACCTGGAATTTTGTTCTTGCCAGAGGCGTTCCCCGCAGGCGCTCAATTAATATACCAAATGCGGGCGCTGTTGTCAACACATTTTTTCATTTTCCTCGCACTTTTTTTACAGGGGCTTGACGCAACAATATCAGGTATTTTCCCCCGCCCGGCAAGCACAAGATATGCCCCATCTACTTGCGCTGCCGGAGGACATACACCCCCAGCACGGCGGCAGGCACCGCAAAACCCAGGATCAGTCCGCCCCACTCCCCTGCCGCAGCCATCCATTTTTCCAGCGTAAAGGCGTCTGGAAAAAGGAAAAGGGCCCCCGCTAGGGCTCCCGCCGCCACAGGCCAGGGGGCGGACAGCCGGCCGCAGGCGGGCAGCAGAGTACACAGCATCTTCCGGCAGGCCAGAGTGAGCAGGGTCATCAGCGCCAAATCAGACACCGCCCACAGAGCAATAAACCCCGACTCCACACGAGCGAAGGCTCCCGAGACCCCTATTCCTTTAACCATCATAAAAAAGGGGGTATCCATCCGGGCGGCTAGACCGGGCCCAAAGCTGCCCAGGCACACCGCCTGCAGGGCAGTCAGGGCAAGACAGAGCTTGACTGTCCACCCCAGAGCCCTCCGCCGGTCTCCGTTGCGAGCCGTCACCGGCCCGGGGAAGGCGGCAAATATCCCGTAGCTGAGCACCGACAGAGCGGCCGGAGTCGCCCGCAGAACAGAGGGGACGTCATCAAACCAGAGCGGAAGAAGATTGCCCGGGTGCACGTGTACCACTCCTAAAACCAGGGCCACTCCCAGCCCCACCGCCAGGGCTATGGCAAAAATCTGCCCTGTGCGGGCAAAGGCGGCCATCCCCCGCCAGGCCAGCCACAGGGTCACCCCCAGGGCCGCCAGAAGGAAAAGGGGCAGGGGGGCATCCCGGTAACTGGTGGTAAGAAAGCGCAGGCCGAAGAGCCTGGCCTGGGCGCTGAGGAGAAACAGCCCCCACAACAGATATATCAGAGTGAGCACACGTCCCGCCCTCTCCCCCAGCGCCCGCCGGAAAGCGCCGGTCAACCCGTCCTCTCCGCCTCGGAGCAGGGCAAAGACAATTAAGCAGAGCAGCAATGCCGCCGGCAGCGCCGCCAGCGTGGACAGCCAGGCGCCCGTCCCGCCCAGTGCAGCCGTGTGCCCGGGCAGCACCCGGACAGCGGGCGAAAGCAGCGCAGCAAAGGTAACGGCCAGCATTTGGCGCACGGAAACCGTTTTGCTGTCCATGGCCTTCTCCCCCCTTTACCTATAATTATAATTATCTGCAGGCTACCGAGCGTCATAGCTGCGCCCAATTTGGGCGTCAACCTCCAGAGAGAGCTCCAGGGCGGGCAGTTCAAACTGCTGCCCGATGGCCTTTTTGTTCCACGGCTGGGCCAGGCAGGCAGCCTGCTCTAATTGAAGGTAGTCTGCCTCCAGGGCCTGGCTCACGTTCAGCGCCTGGCGGATGCGCGCCGCTTCTATTCGGGCCAGAGCCTGCTCCAGCTCCTCCAGGTTCTCCGCCTCCCCCTGAATGAGATTAGCCTGCACCCGGCAAGCAATTTCCAGTCCCGTCAGTTCCTCATTCCGCCATACCGGGCGCACCGAGGTGACCGCACCCACTACTCGCACCGCTGCGGTGGTTCCGTCCGACCGGACCACTTCCACCACATCGGCCTCCACCTGTTCCAGCAGCAGGTTAACGCCGTAGGCCGCCTCTCCCCGGGCCCAGCCCACCAGCGCCCCTTCCTTAAAAACACCATACCCGTCGGCGGCCAGTTCTCCGTCCGCCGTTACCGCCGGGACAAAGGAGCTTCCACTGCGGGCCAGATCCTCCAGCACCTGCTCCACCGTGCGGGGCATGGTGTGGGGCAGCAGTCCGGCGTTCTCCTCCATGGCCTCCAGCCGGTCGGCCGCCGATCCGTTTTGGGCCGCTGCGGCCACAGCCTGTCCCGCCTGTCCCCCCCTGGTCAGGTACACCCGGGTATCCAGGCGCATCTCCACATCCCGCAGCACATACTCCAAAACAGCAGAAATCCCCTGCTCCGCCAGGGGCTGGCCCAGCAGCAGCTGTCCCACGTGGCCGAAATAGAGGTAGGACTCCCCCGCCCCCTGAGCGGCCAGCACACCGCCGCTCACCGTCTCTCCCCGGCCATACACCACTGCGGCCGGGGTACCGGCTCCTTCCGAGCCCTGCTGTCCGCCGCTGGAAGCGGTAATCAGAACTCCGCCCCCGTCCTGTGCGTCCACCGCCATGGCCTGCATGAGGGACATCTGGTCAATCTCCCGGGCATAGGGCAGGGAGATGGATGTGCGGCATCCACTCAGACCCAGGGTCACTGCCGCCGCCGCAGCCCACGCCACAACCCACCGCCTCACCCCTGATTCCTCCGGTTGCGCGGCTTCAGGGCCGCCGGGCGCAGCTTTGTGCGGGGCAGGGGCTGGCGCAGAATGGGGTGCCCCTCCACCTCCCGCCCGCCGTTGGCGGCAAAGGGCGTGAGATACGCCACTCCGAAGCTCTCAATTCCCGCCAGATGCCCCACCAGCACCGCGATACCCATCATCATGGCGAACAGCCCTCCGATGCTGCCCAGCACCACCAGCACAAAGCGCCAGATCCGCAGCGCTCCCGCCAACTCCTGGCTGGGCATGGTGTACCCCGCGATGCCGGCTACCGCCACCACAATGAGCACGGCAGGGGAGATAATCTTGGCCTCCACCGCCGCCGTGCCCACCACCAGGCCGCCGATAATGGACACCGTCTGTCCGATAGACTGGGGCAGGCGCAGACCCGCCTCCTGGAGAATTTCAAAGGCCACCAGGAGAATAATCACCTCCACCGCGGAGACGAAGGGAACATTCTGCTTGGCGGCAATAATGGACAGAGCCAGGCGGGTGGGGATCATCTCCTGATGAAAGGTGACCACCGCCACATAAAAGGCGGGCAGAATCAGGGTGACCAGCATGCATACATAGCGCAGCACAGTAAGAAGCGAGGCCACCATCCAGTTGTTGGACTTGTCCTGGGGCGCCCGGAGGAAGTCACCCAGGGTGCCAGGCACCAGGTAGCCCAGGGGCAGCCCGTCAATGAGCAGCCCCACCCGCCCCTCTGCCAGGCCAGCGCAGAAGCGGTCGGGCCGTTCAGTGTACTGCACCAGGGGAAAGGGAGTAGCCAGGCGGTCAATAATATACTCCTCCAGATTCCCGGTGGCCAGCAGGGCGTCGATGTCCATCTTCTCCACCCGCGCCGCCGCCAGGGCTGCTGTCTCCGGGTTGGCAATGCCCTCCAGATAGAGCACATCCACAGCCGTCAGGGACTGCCGACCCACGATGTGCTCCCCGATTTTCAGCTCAGGGGCTTTCAGGTGGCGGCGCACCATACTGGTGTTGGTTCGGATGCTCTCCACGAAGGAGTCTCGAGCACCTTTGAGCACCGTCTCGCTGCCTGGCGGGGTAATGGACCGCTTTTCCTCCGTACCCACGTTAAAGGAGAGAGCCGCCGATTCCCCGGGAAACAGGAGCAGGCAGCTCCCCCCGATGAGGTCGGCCACCGCCCCGTCCATATCCTCCCGCCGCTCCACCCCCAGGTTATAGAGAGCCCCCGCCTCCATCTGCTCCATGACCCGGGCCATGGAGGGGCACGCCGCCAGCGCGCCGTCCTGGGCCATGGGCCGCAGCACATAGTCGCTTACCCGCTCCATCTTTACCATACCGTTGAGGTAGCACAGGGTAATCCGCCGCGCTTCGTCTCCCGCCAGGGCCACATCCCGACAGGCAAAGTCCACACAGCCGCAGAATGTGCGTTTCAGGTTCTCCAACGATAGCGGCAGGGCAATACGAGGCTCCCTGCGGGGGTGAGGAGGAACCTCCGTCTCCCTCTTCTTTTCAAAAAACATGGCGCACCCCTCCCCGTTTTTCCGCTTATCTCTGTCTCACTATCTCCGATTTCACAAAAAAATATGCAAAATGTTAAAAGCCCTTGCAATCCTCCTCTCTTCCTGCTATACTTACCTGCGACAAAACTAAGTAGTTTACCTAATAGACTCGAAAGCTCCTTGCTTTTCATTAATTACACCATTTGGTGCATTTATTAAACCCGCGTTTTCTTCCACGCTCCGGAAGGGAGCCATTATGACAGGAGGAGGACCATTATGAAACCCTTTACCCAGACCACCGAAACGCTTACACCTGAGCTGGCGGAGCGGATTGACCGCATTCTGGCCGACCACGACGGCGACGCCACCCAGCTGGTGGGCATTCTGCTGGATGTGGAGGCGGCAGTGGAGCGCCACTACATCCCCGAGGCGGCCGCCTATTACGTGGCGGAGAAGCTGCACATCAAACCCACCCGGGTCTACGATGTCATCTCCTTTTACACCGCCCTGCATACCGAGCCCCGGGCCAAGTTTGTGCTGGAGGTGTGCAACAGCGCCCCATGCCGGGTGAAGGACAGCGACACCCTGGTGGAGACCCTCAAGCGGCTTTTGAATCTGGAGATTGGCGAGGTGACCTACGACGGGCGCTTCTCCATTGAGAAGGTGCCCTGCTTCGGGGCCTGCGATGTCTCCCCCGCCGTGCGGTGCAACGGCGTGGTCTACGGAAATCTGGACTGCGAGGAGCGTATTCTCGATATGCTCCAGCAGCTCAACTAGGAGGTGTGTGGGCATGAGTAAGACAGTTTCCTTTATTACCCGCAATTTCGGCCGGTACGACCCCACCAGTTTGGCCTCCTACGAGTCCATCGGCGGCTTCCGGGCGCTGCGCCGGGCGTTGACCATGGACGGCTATGACATCGCCAAGCTGCTCTCGGCCAACGGGGTGCAGGGCCGGGGCGGCGCCGCCTATGACATGGGGCGCAAGTGGAGCCAGGCCCGAGACGTACAGGGGGAGCACAAGTGCGTGGTGTGCAACGCCGACGAGGGCGAGCCGGGCACCTTCAAAGATCGCACCCTTATCACCAATGACCCCTTTCAGATCCTGGAGGGCATGATCATCGCCGGCTGGTCGGTGAACGCGGACAACGGCTACATCTACCTGCGGGAGGAGTACTCCCACCTGCGCTCCCTGCTGCTGAGCGCCATCGAGCAGTGTGAGCAGGCCGGCTATCTGGGGGAGGACATTTTGGGTTCGGGTCTGAATTACCGCATCCACCTCTACTCGGGCGCCGGCGCCTACGTATGCGGCGAGGGCTCCGCCCTTTGCGAGTCCATCGGGGGCAACGCCGGACGGCCCCGGATGAAGCCCCCCTTTATCAAGCAGTGCGGCGTGTTCAACCTGCCCACCTGTGTGAACAACGTGGAGTCTCTGTCCCTGGTGCCCGGCCTGCTGATGGATGACGCCGGCTTCTATAAGAGCCAGGGAACTCCCGACTGCCCGGGCACCAAGATGATCTCGGTGTGCGGCAATGTAAAGAACCCCGGCGTGTTTGAGGTGCCCTTCGGCATCACCATCCGGGAGATCATCTACGACCTGGCCGGCGGCCTGGAGGATGGGCATGAGCTGCGCCTGGTGCAGCTGGGCGGCGCCTCGGGGCGCATCTGCTCTCCCGCCCAGCTGGACACTCCCTACACCTATAAGGGCATGAAGCAGGCCGACCTCACTGCCATTGGTTCGGGGGCGGTGCTGGTGGTGGATGAGCGCACCAGCGTCATCGGTTTTCTGCGCATGACCCAGGAGTTCTTCTCCCACGAGAGCTGCGGCCAGTGCACCCCCTGCCGGGAGGGCAACCGCCATATCTCCATGCTGCTGGATAAGATCGCCGCCGGCGAGCACACCCAGAAGGATGTGGACACCCTGAAGAAGTTCGCCGACATCATGTCCTGCGCTTCCCTGTGCGGCCTGGGTGAGACGGCTCAATCCG